>NZ_JACJPZ010000076.1:0-15579 GCF_014696335.1 Dolichospermum sp. FACHB-1250 | reverse complement strand
ACACCCGTTAATAGGCTCTATGTGGAAGTACAGTAATGTATGTAGCAAAGGAGTACTAACAGACCGAGGGCTTGACCTCTATATTCTTAATTCTTATTGTGATTTCTCGTTCTTAAATGCAGTCTTCAGGGTATCTGTTGATAGAAGGACCCAATAGGCTTTCCTGGTGTCTATGGCGCGGTGGAACCACACTGATCCCTTCCCGAACTCAGAGGTGAAACGCTGCTGCGGCGACGATAGTTTGGGGGTAGCCCCATGTCAAAATAGCTCGATGCCAGGTTTATTTTTTACAACCACATCACCCCCTCTATTTATTTAGTGGGGGTTTTGTTTTGGGCGACAAAGAAGTTAAAAAGGTTGCTGAATAAGCAGCATAGCAAGGGACACATCATCGGGGAATTAATGATTCTCGGAATATAAGTAGTCGTGCAAAATAAATTTCATATTCAGGAAAGGTGACAGACAAGAGATACAGAGATTTCTATTGTTTTCCCAAATGTGCAACAGTGCCCAGGTACTTACCAGCAATTTATTCTTATATACAAACTTCCTGAGAAACCAAATCTCCTCCCCGACTTTATTTTAATTGTTACCTAATTGAATTAATTTCCAATCCCGAAAAGTGGCTATCTGAGTTTCCATAGCAGATAACCCTATGGAAGGTTCTGGACTTGCCCAGCTATAATTTCCTTCAGGCACTTCGGAAATTTTTTTAAATCGCTGTCCCCAATGAGGTGTATAGAAAGTTAGTAATAATAGAGCTTTATCACCCCCAGTTGTCATAGTTTCTGTTGTTTGCACTACAAAATTAATAGAATTATTTTCTAGTACAGATTTAACTTCTGGCTGCTGCAAAAATAATTTAACATCAGGACTATAGTTACTTAATAAACCCTGACTACCAGCCACAGCTAGAGCAAGCCAAGTCGGAACTAACCAACTAGCTAACCAATAATTAGCTGTGAGAAATTTCTGACCAAAATGATGACGAGTAATCCAAATTATTGGTAATGTTAACCAACCTATTCCTAAGACTAAAGCTATTGGAGCATAGCTTCTAATCTCTGCTCCATCTCTAACACTAATTGGCAAAATACCTATATAAAATATTATGCCAATGATCAAGATTAATCCACCTAATCCACCAAATATATAACTTAAATTGCGAGGTAAAAAGGCATATTTCGTAGTCTTGATATTCTGGTTATAAATCTTACTTAGCCAATCAAATGCAAATCCTGCTAGTATTGATAACCAAGGATAGAGCATAAGTGCATAATGAGGTAAACGAGTAGAGGTTAGGCTAATTTCAGTTAAGATAATTAGAGGACAAATAACTAATATTAACCGATTTCGAGCCACAGGAAGACTGCTAACTAAAAATATTCCTAAAATACTAAATAACGGCCAAGGAAACGCTTTAAGAGGTATGTTCCATAAATAATATAAAGGCGAATGATCATTACGCTTTTCTGTAGCTATCCTAGTTACCAAAGCAAAGAATTGTTCAAAAACAATTGATCCATGATGTTGCCAGCTTAACCAAAACCAAGTTATTGTAGGAATTAAACCGATGGCAAATCCTATATATAACATTGGACTGGAAAGATGTTTATGACGGCGATGCTCCCAAATTAAATAAGGTAGTAGGCTGATTATCGGTACAAATATTAATTGACCTCGGATTAAAAACCCTAATGCCCAACTAAATCCTGTCACAAAACTCCAATAAGAACGATATTTAGGATTTAATTCTGCTTTTAGTAAACAGTAAATCCCAAAAAGAGCAATAGAAATAGTAATAATATCTGGGGCAACTAACCTACTAACTTGTAACCACAGAAAAGATATAGATAAAATTGCCGAAGCCAACCAAGCTATGGGTTTATTTAACAATATTGCTGCTATTTCATAAACTAGGAAAGTGCTTAAAACAGAAGCAACTTGGGAAGGTAGTCGAGATGTGACCTCATTAATATCAAATACTCTGTAAATAGATGCCAAAATCCAATAAAATCCTGGTGTTTTTTCATAGGCAAGTTCTGACCAAGATTGAGGTGTGATCCAATCTCCAGACTCTAGCATCCATCGAGAGCGTATAGCATAAGTAGTTTCATCATGAGCGATGAGACTGTGTTCCCCATTATTAAAAATCAGTAATGGTACTATCCAGATAACTAATCCTAAAAAATGCCAATTTGTGGGTTTGATAGAGATTTTCGCAAAATTAACCATTATCTTTTGTTAATATGATCCTTGCTTGAGTGCAGGCTTGGCATACTTATGATACCAGTCTACCGACAAAAAATCTCAGTTGGAAGGATTATAAAATGATCATGATTTGGTAATTTTGCTGTGATGATTTAACGTCAAGCACATATCAACCTAGTTTAAGCTTTATAGGCAACGCATATTTAATTTCCCATCTCTGGCCTCCAAATGTCTTTTACAATATCTGTCTAATGGCATTCTAGTCACGATAAAAATCCTGACATGGGATGATTTTGTAGTTATGGAAGTAGCGGATACTGATATTGGTATCGTCTTTAATAGCGCAGCATGATCATCAGCTTTTATCATGACTCATAAAATTGAGGTTCAATCTCTTAGGGGATTATCTGCACTCACCGCAGGTAATCGCCTCAAACAAGAAGGATATAATGAGTTACCATCTACCCAACATCGTCAAATCTGGGAAATTGCCCTGGAAATCTTTCAAGAGCCAATTTTTCTGCTTTTATTAGGCTGTGGTATCATTTACTTATTTTTGGGTGATGCTCAGGAAGCTTTAATTTTGTTAGGTTTCATCTTTTTTATTGTCGGCATTAACTTATACCAAGAACAAAAAACAGAAAAATCACTGGAAGCACTACGGGATCTTTCTAGTCCCCGTGCATTAGTCATTCGTGATGGAAAACGTCAACGCATTGCGGGACGGGAAGTAGTTCGTGAAGATGTGATTGTTTTGTCGGAAGGTGATAGAGTTCCAGCAGATGCTGTGGTGATATGGTCTACCCATTTGAGCATTGATGAATCCTTATTAACTGGGGAATCTTTACCTGTTCGTAAGCAATCTGTCAGGGATACCACAGATTTAGAAAACACTATCAGAAGCACCACACAGCACCGTCCCGGTGGTGAAGATTTGCCTTTTGTCTATTCGGGAACCCTGATAGTTCAAGGTCAAGGAATTGCCCAAGTCTATGCTACGGGTATGCAGACAGAAATGGGGAAAATTGGTAAAGCCCTGCAAACTGTAACACAGGAAGACACGGTTCTGCAACGGGAAACTCGCAGAATTGTGAGTAAATTGACCTTTGTAGCGATCGCTATCTGCGTGGCTGTGATCGTTATTTACGGTGCATCTAGGGGCGATTGGCTACAGGGAGTTTTGGCAGGTTTGGCACTGGCTATGGCAATTTTACCTAATGAAATTCCCGTAGTATTGGCAATTTTCCTGGCTTTGGGGGCTTGGAGATTTTCCCAAGCTAGGGTTTTAACTCGGCGTGTCCCTGTGGTAGAAACACTGGGTTCTGCGACTGTTCTTTGTGTAGATAAAACCGGAACCCTGACTTTTAACCGGATGTCAGTTCAGCAGTTATTTGTATATGAATCTACAACCTTAACACCGCAATTTTACGATGTTGCCCTCCATGAACAAGAAGCGCTACCAGAAACGTTCCATGAATTAATTGAATTTGGCATTTTAGCCAGTCGCAAAGACCCCTTCGACCCCATGGAAAAAGCCCTGAAACAAGTGGGTGATGACTATTTAGCCAGAACAGAACATTTACATCAAGACTGGGAAATACTGCGGGAATATCCCCTCACAGGTCAATTATTGGCCATGTCCTGTGTGTGGCAATCACCAGAGGATAAATTAATAGTTGCTACTAAAGGATCTCCCGAAGCGATCGCAGATTTATGTCATTTTAATGACCAACAAATCCAAGACCTGCAACAGCAGATTAATCAAATGGCCAGGGCTGGTTTGCGCGTTTTAGGTGTAGCAAAAGTCATTGGACAACATCAAAAAAACAAAACCCTCAAGTCTCTTCCCCAAGCCCAACACGACTTTGAATTTGCCTTTTTGGGACTGCTAGGTATGGCCGACCCCGTGCGCCCAACTGTAGCCCCAGCCGTTGCCGAATGCTACACTGCTGGTATACGAGTAGTAATGATTACAGGAGATTACCCCGCTACAGCCCAAAATATTGCCCGCCAAATTGGGCTAAAACCTGCCACAGAAGTGATTACCGGTGCAGAACTGGAAAAAATGCCAGAAGCTGAGTTACTCTCTCAAATTCAAACCGTGAATATCTTTGCCCGGGTCGTTCCAGAACAAAAATTACTGATTGTCAATGCCCTGAAACGCTGCGGTGAAATCGTCGCTATGACCGGAGATGGCGTAAATGATGCCCCAGCCTTAAAAGCCGCAGATATTGGCATTGCCATGGGTGAACGGGGAACAGATGTCGCCCGTGAATCTGCGGATTTAGTATTGCTAGATGATGATTTTTCTGCCATTGTCCAATCTGTCAGGCTAGGACGGCGAGTATTTGATAACCTGAAAAAAGGTATGGCTTATACTTTGGCCGTTCATATCCCCATTGCAGGGATGTCTCTAATTCCGGTCATATTTCATTGGCCGCTGGTGCTATTGCCTATTCACATTGCTTTTCTACATTTAATTATTGACCCCGCTTGTACTATAGTATTTGAGGCCGAGCCAGAAGAAACCAATATCATGCACCGTCCACCACGTAATCCTAGAGAGTCCTTATTTAGCCGTCGGACTTTGAAATTGGCACTCCTGCAAGGGGTAAGTGTGTTGGTGGTGCTGCTGGTTGTATTTGCTGTGGCTTTTTATTTTGGACATGGAGAATTTGATGCCCGCACTCTAGCTTTTACCACTCTCATTGTCTCTAACTTGAGTATGATATTAACTAATCGTTCTTGGTCGCGGACTATTCCCGAAATGTTACACACTCCTAATGCAGCACTTTGGTGGGTATTGGGTGGTGGTGTGGTGTTTATGGGACTGGTGCTTTATGTTCCTTTGTTACGCCATTTATTTCGGTTCTCTTTACTGCATTTTGATGATTTACTAGTTAGTCTTATTTCCGGGGTGTTTAGTATTTTGTGGTTTGAGGGACTCAAAGTTTGGCGACGCAGATATTCATAATCATTAATAATCATCCGCTTATCCAATTTTAAATGGCTTGGGGTTGTTTAATTTGTTGGTAACGGGTATGAGTATGTCCGGTTTATAAGCAAAAAGTTCATGTGAACAATTAAAGAATTATTGAACGCAGATAAACGCAGATAACCGCAGATAACCGCAGATGAATTAATGGATTTACTTGACTGCTGTTACTCGCCAGCTTAGTTTTAGGTTAACCCAGAAATTCCAAATTGTGGCCACTGCGATCGCTATAAAGTTAGCAATGTAGCGATTAGGAATCAGATAATTAAACACTAAATTCAATATCAGCACATTCAAAACTAACCCAGCCAAACAAACAACGTTGAACTTAATAAAGCGTTTGATCCGGGGTTTCCAGCCCTTCTGCTGTATAGAAACATCAGCGAATGTCCAAGCATCATTCCACAGAAAATTATTGAAAATAGCAATTTCACCTGCTAAAATTTTGCTGCGTGTTAATGGTAAGGCTAGGGTTGTGGGGTCACTTAGTAAATAAAGTATTAACATATCCACAAATACGCCACTCAATCCTACTGCACCAAAACGAAGAAATCGCCCAACAGGAAAGTTGACTTTTTGACTAATTTTTCCTATTTTCCCCGTAGATAACCGTAATCTGATTAAATGTTGAATATAGTCTACATATTGTTTCCACGTGACTTTGCTTTCTCCTTCTGTGCGTTCCCGGAAGATGTAACCAACTTCACCAATTTCCCCAATTTGTCCCCGGCCAATGACTTCTAAAAGAATTTTATATCCTATGGGATTAAGTGTAGTATTAGCGATCGCCTTTCGTCTTACCATAAAATAACCACTCATTGGGTCAGATACTCTACCCACAACTTCTGGTAAAATTACTAGTCCCAATACCTGCGCCCCACGGGATAAAAAGCGTCTAATTACACTCCAGCTACTCACACCACCACCCTCGACATGACGACTAGCTACTGCTAAATCTGCTCCCTGTTCAATTTTCTGCCATAATTGTGTCAGCACTTCTGGAGGATGTTGCAAATCTCCATCAATTACACCTAATATACTCCCTCTGGCCGCTTGCCAGCCACGAATTACCGCCGAAGATAGTCCCCGTTCTTCTTGACGACGCATGACCCGCAATTGGGGATAATCTGGGATGAGATTTTCCGCTACTTCCCATGTTCGATCTGGGCTATCATCATCCACTACAATTAGTTCATAATTACCAGGAATAGTCTGATCTAATAACCCACTCAAGATATTAACTACATTTTCAATGTTATCACGCTCTTTATAGGTAGGAATTACTACAGATAGCAGCATGATATTGTTTTCGTTCTTAGGGTCTGGTGTCAGTTCAGAAATTCTCAATGCACCGCAGGGAACTGATAATAGGGAATTTGATGAGTTTGTATTCATAAGCTACGTGGTAAATTTTAAATTGCTAAATTGTCTGTATAAAGCTTAATTTTCCATAGAGTATCATACACTTAATATGATCAAAACAAAGGGATATTGAGATTAAGGGTAAAGATGCACCTATTCGGTGAAAAGTATACTGCTATAATTAAAGAAGTTTTAAATTTTAGATAACCTGTTGAAAATAATTAGGTAAGAGCAATGGCTTATAGTGATTTTAGCTTAACTAAGTTTAGGAATAATTTTCATATTACAATTAAAGAAGAAATTGATTTATTTGCTACCGTAGAACCTATAGAAATCAGCGAAAAGTTGACTAACACTTTAGAAGAAACTACAGAACTCGCGTTAGCAATAAATACGGAAAAAGCACGCTCAGAAATGATTATTACGCCAATTTTATTAGAAGTAAGGCGTAAAGCTAATTATCAAATTAGTTTATTTTCTGGTACAGATTTTAATGTTGATATTGAGAGAGGTTTAAATGGTTATTGTGATTTTGTTATCAGTCGTTCTAAGGAACAGTTAACAATTAATGCTCCTGTACTAATTATTGTAGAAGCTAAAAATGAAAATATTAAAGGTGGTTTGGGTCAATGTGCAGCAGCAATGTTAGCAGCACAGTTGTTTAATGAACAGGAAGGTAATGAAATTAAAACTATTTATGGGGCGGTGACAACAGGAGATATTTGGAAATTCTTAAAGTTGCAAGGGACTGATATATTTATTGATTTGAATAATTATTATATTCAGGAGTTAAACAAGATCTTAGGTATTTTGTGTCAAGGAGTTTTGGGTTAAATTTCACTTCATCAATATTATCTATTGATATTGGTTCTCCTTTCAATTTATTATAAAACTTAAATAAGTCGTTTATATTTAATTGATCACCAATGACTAATATAACTGTTGATTCTATTCTTGAGTCTGCTTTAACAGATAAAGATATAACCCCGAATGATGCGGTATTTCTATTAAAACAGACCAGTCTAGAAGCAATTACACAAGTTCAAGCTACAGCAGACCAATTACGACAAAAACAAGTCGGAAATACGGTTACTTACGTTATTAACCGAAATATTAATTTTACTAACATTTGTGAACAACATTGTAGTTTTTGTGCATTCCGTCGGGATGATGGTGATCCAGATGCTTACTGGTTAAACTGGGAGCAGATTTTGTCAAAAACTACAGATGCAGTGCGTCGAGGAGCAACTGAAATCTGTATGCAAGGAGGACTACACCCAGAAGCGCGGATAAATGGCAAGTCTTTACCCTACTATCTGAAACTGGTAGAAACCATCAAAAGCGAATTTCCTCACTTACATTTACACGCTTTTTCACCCCAGGAAATCCAATTTATCTCCAGATTAGACGGAATTTCCTATACTGATGTCATTATAGCTTTGCGAGATGCTGGTGTCGGTTCTCTGCCCGGAACAGCCGCAGAAGTGTTAGATGATGATGTGAGACGGGTATTATGTCCAGAAAAAATTAATACAGAGACTTGGTTAGAAATTGTCAGTACAGCCCATCAATTAGGTGTACCTACTACCAGTACCATATTATCTGGACATATTGAAACTCCAGAACAACAAATTGGACATTTACAAAAACTGCGATCGCTCCAACAAAAGGCAATAAAAACAGGATATCCTGCTAGAATTACTGAATTTATTGTTTTACCATTTGTGGGACAAGAAGCGCCCAAATCCTTACGCAGACGGGTAGGAAGGGATCAACCAGTGTTAACTGATTCCCTGCTGTTAACCGCTGTCGCCAGAATTTACCTGGGAAATTATATACCCAATCATCAACCAAGTTGGGTAAAATTAGGACTGGCTGGGGCTACAACGGCCTTAAATTGGGGTTGTAATGATCTTGGTGGGACTTTAATGGAAGAACATATTACCACCATGGCTGGGGCTATAGGTGGTACTTGTATGGAAGTAGAAACTTTACAGAACGCCATAGCATCTATAAACAGACCTTACCAACAACGAGATACTTTATATCGAGTCATGGAAAATGGAAAATAGACAATTGGGGAGAACTAATGGGGAGAACTAATAATTTTTAGTAACTATACCGATTCAAGATAGGATAGACGTTGATTTAGTTTTTTTACTTAATGCTTATGAAAAGCTATTGGTCGCGTCTGCTTTCTTTAGTGTTAGTTTTAGTTATCGGCTTAATTGGTTGTAGTGGTAGTCTTGATAGTTTAACTGGGGATTATCGTCAAGATACCTTAGCTGTAGTCAATACCTTGAGACAAGCTATAGAATTACCACAAGGTTCTCCTGAACAGGCCGCCCTACAAACAGAAGCCCGTCAAAAAATTAACGATTTTTCAGCCCGTTACCAGAGAAATAGCGCTGTTGCGAGTCTTAGCTCTTTTACAACCATGAGAACAGCCCTCAACTCCCTTGCGGGACATTATAGTTCTTATCCTAACCGTCCCGTTCCTGAAAAACTCAAAAAACGCCTAGATGCAGAATTTAAAAAAGTAGAAGCATCATTAAAACGTGGCGCTTAATTTAAACTGCGAGGATTGTTTTTTGATAACTAAAATTAAATATAGGAATCCTCAATAATTTGTTAACAACAATATCCCCGACTTCTTAAATAAGTCGGGAATATGAAATTCTTAACTTTCAAAAATCAAATAGGAGTCCCATAATGACTCAACTAAAAATTAAACTGACCGTTGAAGAATTTCTCGCACTTCCTGAAAATGATACTACTTATGAGTTTGTTGACGGTGAAGCTATACCTAAATATAAAAATCAGCAAATGTCTCCTAAATTTTTTCATGGCTCAACCACAGGAGCATTATTTATAATATTTATATTATTATCTTACATGGGCGCAAGCAAAAGGTCGTGTTGTTGTGGAATGGGCTATCAAATTAACTAAAAATCAAGAAATTTGGATACCCGTCCCTGATTTAACTTATGTTTCCTACCACCGTCTTGCTGCTGACTGGCTTGAAGATGAAGCTTGTCCTGTTATACCAGAATTAGTGATGGAAATTATTTCTCCTGGTCAGACTTTTGGAGATATGATTGAAAAAGCCACTTATTATCTCCAAGGGGGGATTTTATTAGTGTGGATAGTAGATACAATATCTCAAACTATCACTGTTTTTACAAAATCCTCTCTTCCTGTGACTTTTCGAGAACATCAAATTATCACTCATGAAATATTACCAGGATTAGAAATAACTCCTCATACCATTTTTCAACGTGCTGGTTTAATTCGTTAATTTACAGCAGTTCCCGATCTTATGAAGTACAGATATTAATAATAAAACTCTTGTGGTGCGGGCATCTTGCCCGCACAAGGTGTACCTCACTCAAAGCTACTTGCTGTAAGTTTCAAACCCCACCCCCAACCCCCTCCCCGCAAGCGAGGAGGAGGCTATGATGTGTTTGACATCATTAAGAAACGCGAAGTACAGATATTAATCATTAGTAATCTTTTTTCTAAATAAAGCCCTATATACTGGTTCACCCTTATTGAAGGTGGCTATTTCCCGTTCCGTGGGAACTGGAAAGGGATTTTCTGCTAACCATGTTGTTGTTCCTAGCTTTTCAAATGCAGGATGTTCATAAAAGCGATCGCACATTTCCTCTGCTACAAATTGTATATCAGATTGGAGAAAAACAACACCACCCACAGCTAAATAATTGGCTAATTCTGTTACCAATTCCCGTTGGACTACCCGACGTTTCGCGTGACGATTTTTAAACCAAGGATCAGGAAATTGAATTGTCACTTTTTGTAATCTTCCTGGAGGTAAATTGGATAACAAGGAAACTAGGGAGTTATTCACATTCGCAAACATATAATGTAAATTTTTTAACCCCATTTCCTCACAGATTCTATTGGCTTCTACTACCAACGGTTCTCGAATTTCTAAGCCTAAAAAATTCCAATTTGCTTCTATTTGCGCCATTTTCAACACAAATCTACCCCTAGCACAACCAATATCTAAATGTAGTGGTAGGTTTGGTTGTGTATAAATACTTTCCCAGTCTGGAGAAGCGGTTGGGGTTTGAAATTTACTCGCAAGGGGGTTAACGTGCTGACGAACTCGAACAGGTGACAAAATTTACTCTCCTCAAAAATAAAAATCTTTAACAAATGTATACAAATATTATTAAGTCTAAATATTCCCACACTAGTATACACAGTCAAGGTTATACTTTGAGAATAATAATTTTTTCCAACTAGATTTTTAACATTTTCTTAACCCAATGAAACTCAATTTTCGGTTTGCTATAGTTAGCGATTTACACATTGCGCTTCCTGAAACTATTTGGGATCACCCCAGTCGTTTTCATTTGGTAGAGGTAAGTGTTCCGGCTTTTGATAGTGTCTTAGCACATTTAACCCAATTAGATTTAGATTTTTTGTTGATCCCTGGAGACCTAACCCAACATGGTGAATCAGTAAATCACAAATGGTTACAAAATAGATTATCTCAATTACCTTTTCCATCTTACGTGATTCCTGGTAATCATGATATACCTGTTTTGATGGCTAATGAACAATCCATTGGTTTTGCAGATTTTCCCTATTATTATCAACAATTTGGTTATGAAAATCCTCAACAACATTATTATAATCGTCAGATATTCCCAGGAGTGAGATTAATCGGTCTTAATTCTAACTCATTTAATGATCAAGGTCAGCAAATAGGCAGGTTAGATAATCAACAACTTCAATGGTTAAAAAAGGAATTAGCAGCAATTGGGGATGATTTAGTTTTGGTAATGATTCATCATAATGTGGTTGAACATTTACCAAATCAGTCTTGTCATCCCATGGCGAATCGTTATATGCTAGAGAATGCAGCAGAACTGAGGCAATTATTACAAGACTATGGAATTAAGTTAGTATTTACAGGACATTTGCACGTTCAAGATATCGCCTGTTCCCAAGGGATATATGATATTACAACTGGTTCTTTAGTCAGCTATCCTCATCCCTATCGGGTATTGGAATTTAACCGTGACGAATTAGGTAGGGAATCTTTACAAATTGTTTCTCATCGTGTAGAATCAGTACCAGATTTTCCCAATTTACAAACACTATCACGAAAATGGATGGGCGATCGCTCCTATCCGTTTGTACTCAAATTATTAACTTTACCTCCCCTGAGTTTACCATTAGACCAGGCACAAACACTAGCACCCGGTTTACGGGATTTTTGGGCGACCATTGCCGATGGTGATGCTATGCTAGAATATCCACACTTCCCCATTCATGTCCGTCGTTACATCGAAGAATATAGCGCGGTTAATGGTGGGAACACAGCTTTCATTGATAATCACAGTACGCTTTTAATTGGTCATTAATACCTCTTTACTGTCACCTGTCCCCTCTTTACTGTCACCTGTCCCCGTGGCGTAGCACCTCTTTACTGTCACCGTGGCGTAGCACCTCTTTACTGTCACCTCTTTACTGTCACCTCTTTACTGTCACCTGTCACCTTGTCACCTGTCACCTATTCTTCAAGAGAACGACAAATGGCAAATACGGAAGTATAACCATGCAGGAAAGTTCTACCACTGACAGGACCGATTTCACCACCGCAGAAACAGCCACCCATGGGTATATCATGGAGATAACGGCTAAAAAGTTGGGAATCAAAATTAGGTTGGCCATAAAGTCCTGTTCCTCGTCCTAAACAGGTAAACATTAAAGCCCCGACGGGAGACGGTTGACTAGTATTTTCATTTTCATTTTGATATTCTTGGAGTAGATTTTCTAAATCTTGGGACGAAGCCTCCGCTTCCCGCAAGTGAAATTGTAACCTTTGACCGGCACGAATGCGATCGCTAATAGCGATCGCCCCAGCTTTAGGGTCTACCCCCAAAATATTCCGAATTAAAAAATCCCCCGAATGTAAATTCATTCTAAATTCATCCATTGCTAAACCGACAAATAAAGAATGTTGGGCTAAAGTTCGATCTTCTTCACTCAAACTACTAATTAAATTTCGCAATACCATCAAAGGCACTTTTTCATCCAACTCTAAAATAATATTCCGTTCCGCTTTAGTGACCTGTAATGGTTGACCAATGGGACGACAACCTTGGGAAACAATAGTATCTAAGACGATATTGCCAGTTAAAGCTATACCTATCGTACCTTCTCGACATAACTTATCATTACAAAATAAACCCACAGGACCATTCATAAAGCCACTGCTGGCCTGTCCTCCTACCACCACCGAACCTGGATAAGCAAAATCTAACCCCTGCAATAGATCATTAGTTGCTGAACCAAAAGGACTGGACAAGAGAATAAATTGGGGTACTGGTGACGGTGGTACACCCACTAAATCAATCCAAGCATTGGGGGAACTATCAGAATCTGGCAATTCTTCAGCTAAAATATGAAAAGGTCGGATTTTTACACCCGGAAGATGGGCTAAAGTCAGACTTAGGGCAGGTTCTGCTTCTATTTCTTCCGTTTTTCCAGTCTGTTTCCTGCCAATTACACCCCCTGCACTACAACCAATTAATACGGGTACAGAAAGTTTTTCTGCCAATAAAGGTAAAAGCCTTGTATACTCACTCATAAAAGCAGAAGAAATGAATACCAGCCCTAAATCCGCTGGTGCTGTTAAAGATGCCACAGCTTGTTCTACGACATCGTTAATAGCCGCTTCTAAAGAAGAACGGGTTGATAAAGCATTTGTCCACTGCATTTGATCTACCATGAGTTTTCGGTGTGTTTCTGTTTTGAGGTTAGTTGAATATTTTAACTAAGTTTGTCACTTTGTTGGTGATTAGGGAATAGGGAACTCTGAGCAGGGAACTCTGAACAGGGAATAAATTGGTGTGTACTTCATTAAACAGGGATTCGCTATATAAACACTTATTCAGAACTTATTCAAATACAGGAGGCCATAATTCAGAAATAGCAATTTCCCAACCAGGAAATAATTCACTTACAGTTAATTTATCATCTTCTGTTAATAATGTCATTTTCCCATCAGGACGATAAACAGTAACAGTTAATTCATCAGGATTAATAAGAATTGCTACCTTAGCACCTAATTCTAAAAACAACTTGAGTTTATCTTCTAATTTAGAAACTCTATCAGTTTTTGATTTAATTTCTACCACTAAATCAGGAACTAAATTCCCAAAATCTCTCACAGTCCGTTTTAATCTTTGAGCAGAAACAAAGGAAACATCAGGAGCGCGTAAATCAGTATTTGGCATAATAAACCCACCACTGGAGTCAAATATTCTCCCTAATTTACGAGGATTAGTCCATAATTTTAGCAAATATATGAACTCAGCACCAATTTCACTAGATTCTATATCCGATGGACCCATAATTAAAATATTCCCTTCTTGTAGTTCTATTTGATAGTCGTTATCATCATCTTTTAATATTTGTTCTATTTTTTCTACGTTGTCAATTGTCAGAGTCATATAATTTTCATCTCCAGTGATATTTGTGATGATTCGATATTATAGCATTTCGTCAAACTATGTAGGATGCGTCAGATATTATAAATCTATTTATTGATATAATTTACAGCAGTTCCCGGCATTATGAAGCACAGATATTAATGATAAAACTCTTGTGGTGCGGGCATCTTGCCCGCATAAAGTATACCTCACTCAATCTGAACGTGCTGTATGCAGTAGCAAAGCACCTTACTTATCTATTTTTATCTCTGCATATTCTTGTTCTGTTAGTGCAAATTCGGGGTCTATGATTTTCACTTCTTGATAAGTTAGTTCATAAAGTTTATAAACCATATTGTCTATTTGTTGTTCTAATGCAGTGGTATCTTTACCTTGAGATTTGAGGGTTATAATTTCTTCTGCTTTTTTAATAAATATATTTTGGACATTTTCACAGGTTAACATAATAGGAATACGCGACGTTACAGGACTATCAAAATGTATTGTTTTAATTGCTTTTCCAAGTATAAAAAGATAGACATACCAATTTACAAGTTTTGAATTTAATAAGCACCAAATATATTTAGATGATATCTCATCTTTTTTTATGGTAACTTGATTAATAGTATCTACTAAAATTAGGTCAGTTTGTTCAGAAATACAGCTAATAATTTGAATATGTTCATAAGGTTTATTAATATGGGCTACAATATTCTGTACAAGCACAGAATTTCTATTAATTTTTGCTTTTTCACTAATTAAAATGGCATCATTGATATATCCTTTAATATTTCTAATTCCATATTTATTAATTTCCTTACCTCCTATAACTGCATATTTACCTTCTGTAACTAAATGTTTTTGTAATCCAATTTCCCCTCTACTATTATCAGCAATATCATTGAGAAAATTACTTTTTTCAAAAATCTTATTACCAATAATGAGTTCACTATTATTAATTCCATTGGGGAAAAGCCCAAATTTTGTCTTTAAGTTTTTGTGGATATTACCCATAAAATTAAAAGATTTATCAGCTTTAAATAAGATTGATTGATAGTTATTTAGTATTTTACCTTTATGTATAGAAATAATGCAAACTTCAAGTTTTACATTTTCAAATGCTTTTCCACAGTCTGCAATCAAAGAAATTTCTTTCTCAACAAAATCTCTTATGTCTGCATAATTTGATGCAAAAGTGAATGATTTGGGAAGAATATATGTTTTTATGCTCTTTTCTTTAGTCAATAAAATACCTCTTTCAATGAAAAGTATTGCAGTTTCAGAAGTTTTTATTTGATATTTTTCTTGAAAAAACTTAATATCTAATGTACTTAATTTTGCACCATAAGGAGGATTACCAATAACAATATCAAAACCCACATTTTCCACAACCTGCTGATTCATAACTTCAGGAAAATCTAACCTCCAATCAAAGAAATTAAGAAACAGATCAGGATGATCTTTTAAATGTTTCAATTCCCGAATATTTTGTTTCCAACCAACAGTTTGTAAATAAATTTCCGTTTGCTTAGTTAAAGCTTT
>NZ_JACJPZ010000075.1:0-15958 GCF_014696335.1 Dolichospermum sp. FACHB-1250 | reverse complement strand
GGTTTTAGTATAAGCTGCCATTTCTTTAGCCAAATCGTAATAGTTATTAATATCTTTGGCTTTTTGATTTAGGAATAATTGTAGTAATTCTCTAATTGGTTGTAAATCATTAACCAGAATAATTTTACCTGATTTAAAATCAGCTAGTTTAGCAGTTTTTTCACATTCTCCGTTTACATACCACCGAAATTCTAGATAATTAGTTAAAATCAAATTGTCACCAATGTTGGATTCTAAATAACGTTTAATTTGTGCAGTTTTTTGGATTTTACCTAAATCAACATGAATATCTTTAGCTTCTATATATCCTAAAATCCGCTCATTTTTTCTGATAGTTAAATCGGGTATTCCTGCTTGATTACCTTTTTCTTCAATTCTGGCATTAATCCCAATCATTAAACCTTCAATTAGTCGTTTTAGACTGGGGTAATGACTGCGTTCTCCACCGCGTTGGCTATTTTCTTGTAAATCTTGGATGTAGTTATTAAAATCAGACATAATCCCTGGATAATTATTTATTAAACTTCTTGCTTTTTATAATAGCATATAATTGTAATATATTTGTAGGTTGGGTTAAGCGACAGCGGAACCCAACAAGTTGTGAAAATGAAAATGTTGATGTTGGGTTTCCTGGGGTCAACCCAACCTACTGTAAATCATTTCATTCTAAAATCTTGCAATAAAAAAGGCATAATTGCACCCGTAATTAAACTAGCTACAGTAATGGGAATACAAAGGGGAATTGATGCTTGTGCTAGTAATACTAATATAACTGTGCCAATACCACTAGCAATTATGGTTTGACGCAGAAAATATATGGGGTCACGGAATAGTTTACCCTTAAAAAATAACTTAATAGAAAACCAACTTAATTCTAACATATATCCTCCTAGTAATTAGCTAATAAATTCAGGATAAATAACCCTAAAATTACCGCAGGAATTACCCCCGCTGGTGCGAATAAACTACCAATTATGGCTGCAAATTTGTATCCAATATCTTTACCAGCAAGGATAATTCCACCAATTGCACCACCAACCATTGATAAAATTACAGCAATGATTAACCAAGTAAATCCTGTGGTGAAATTTAATTCTGTATTTAGACTATACAGAAAGTTAATAAATTCTGGATCATTGACAAAATCAAACATGATGATTCTCCTATACTTGGATTTCTGCGGCTAAATCTTCTAGTGCTTTACCTACTATTTCTGCTTGTTCTAATTGTTGATTGTCTGTAAATATTTGCCAAGCTTGCTGATAGTATTCTCGCGCTTGCAAAAGGTTTCTTTGATTTCCTAATTCCGGTTTTTCAGGATTGTCAGGTAAGTTGAAAAGAACATTAGCTTTGTTAGAAATTGTATTAGCATATTCTAACGGTGTATCTTGAGGATTACGCACTTTTAAAGCTTCATTGTAAGCTAAAATAGCCCGTAAATTATTTTCTACAGGATGAGAACTCACTAAATATTGTAAAGCATTTCCTAAATTATTTTGCAACATTGCATATTCTCTAGGATGGTCAATGATGTTAATATGTTTGAGAGCAGTTTCAAAAGACTGTATTGCTAAACCTTGACGTAGAGATTCCCGTTCTGATGACATAGGTATAGACAGATAAGCGATCGCTATATTATTATATAAAATCGCATATTCTTGGGGATACTTTTCCCAAGTAAACACCCGCAAAGCCTGATGATAAACATGAATACTATCAGTTATCCGCGCTAAATTTTCGGGAACTAAAGACTGTAAAACCAAACCCAAATTCATTTGGGCTGCTGCCACTTCCTCCGCTGTGGCAAATTGTTGTAAAATTGGTAAAGCTTCTTCATAATCTGCCCGCGCTTCTTGCAACAACTGGGAATCACCATCAGGAATCATCTGTAATGCCCCTGCCTTGCCCACCTTAGCCCGTGCTTTCAGTAAAACATATTCCAGTCCACACATTTGATATGCACGGTCAAATAGCCCAATTGCATGGCGTAAATCTTGGGATGTTTGCGGCTTTTTTTGTAAACCTGTCGCAATTTCCATCAGCATTTGGATTTTTTCTGCTGTTGTTGCTGACTCGGAAGATATAGCCGCGATCGCTGCTTTTACCGCTGAATCTGTCATACTAGATATCATAAATTATTCTGGGGAATTAAATTATCAATACTCACACATTTGGGTTATTAACTAAGCTGATTTACGCAGTTTTCGAGTTGATGCAGATTTCTGGATTTATCATTGTTTCATGACAAATTATGAAACCCACTTTTTTGATCAATTTCCTAGCTGAAAGCAAAATTTACCTAAAGCTAAATAGGGAGTTTTTACTTATTTCCTATTCACGAACTTGAGTACAAGGGCAACAACACCAATATTTTCCACTATAAAACATTTGCTTGATGAAAATCTAGAGTAAATTTACCAATATTAATCTCAGTTTAAAAAAATTTACTGTAATTTACAACTTGAATGATAGCTTTTACTAAGCTGTTACCCAGCTAAATTGTACCATCCTAATATGGTTAAATCTTGTTTGTGGTGCGGGCATCCTGCCCGCTATAATTATACAAACTATAATTATACAAACTAAATGCAGTACAGTTGATCACTCCAATCCATATTTATTACATCATATATTTATATGATTATCTATGTAGATGATTAGAAATATTTATCTACTGTTTACTTGTTTTAGTAAAACTACTTGACATCTTTTACCATAACTGGTATCATCAGCTAGATGTGTATTTTACAATCTTTGTTCATTCAATAACCAAGAGACCTTATGAATTTACAGAAAATTGCGCTTTTAACCGGATTATCTGTTGCCAGTATTTTTGGCAGTGGCGCTTTATCACCCGCCCATGCTATTGTAACCAATTACGAGATCTCAGGTGGTACATTCAGCAACGGTGGAACACTAAGGGGATATTTCAAATACGATGGCTCAACGTATACAGATTGGTCTTTCAGTGTAACTCAAGCTAGTAGTACATCTTTACTCAGTGCTTTTACTTATAGTGCAGCGCAGGGTTCTACCCTGTCGAATTTTAGCCCCTCTGGCTTCACTCTTGATTATAAATTAGCCAATCCTGAATTTGAACGGACATTGGTAGTAGCTTTTGATCAAGCTTTACCCCTGTCCATTGGCCAGAGTACGACTATAACCAAATCTACTCCTCCCTTTTCTGCTGGCACTAGGGAGTTTGCGTTCAATACGGGGGCAAGTAATTCACGTGGTATTAGTGGTGGTATCGTAACAGCAGTTCCCTGGGAAACAGACGCGCTTCCTTTAGTGGGTGCAACAATGGTATTTGGGGCTGGCGTTTTTGCTAAAAGAAAAATCGCCCAAGGGAAAATCAAGAACCTTAATTTTGAACCAGTTAAGTCTGAATGCTTAAGCAACGTTGATTAATAACAGTATTTAACTAAGCAAATTTTAAAAAGCTAAGTTGGATAAATATTAATTAATCTAATCGCGTCTAATTTTATCCAGATTCGCAAATTTAAGGAAATGTGCTTAGGGAAATTATTATTTTTAGACCATTTAGAGTCTCTTTAAATCCCCGATTTCTTTTAATTCGGGGATGTTCTTGTTAAAATTAAATAGCATTTGTGAATCTTCCAAAGGTAATACTTCTACTGAATAAGATTTTAACCACTGCTGAAAAGAACGTCCACCTGCTTCAATATACTGCCTTAATTCCGGTAAACAACGACGACGATAAAAACCACATAAAGGTTGCCAAATTTGATGATTTTGTACCAAAGCTGCTATTTTATTTTCGGGAATTGTGTTTAATTGACCTATCCAATTTTGCAATATTTCTAGCCGTAAATTTGGTAAATCACAAGCCAATAAAAGTACCCAATTTGTTTCTACTGCTGCTAAACCTTGCATAAAACCTACAAGGGGTCCATGGGTGCGGGGTTCATTGCCAGTTTCCCCAGGTAAAGGAACTTCTCGAATAAATTGACTTTGAGGTGTGAGTAATTCTTGATAACGTTCTGGCCAGGGAGTGACAATATAAACTTTATCCGTACAAGCCGCTGCAATAGTACAAATTAATCTTAACATAGGCACACCGCCCATGGGAATTAAAGCTTTATCTCTACCCATGCGAGTGCTTTTACCACCAGCTAAAATAATAGTAGTCAGATCATATTGAGAATCAATATTCATAATATTTGGATTCTATTTAATAAAATTTAACTTTATTTTCTCATAAATCATTTACAATAACTATATAAATCTATTTTTGATCAAAAAATAACACCCATTTTATGACAGATTTTTTTGAATTTGAAGCGGATTTTGTTGATTCCTTGCGCTGTATTCCTATGCTAGTACGTTACAAACTAGATACTTGCGGAATTAAGCTAAAATTAGCAGAATGGAATCAGATGAATCAAGAATCACGTCAAAAATTAATCATATTACCTTGTGATACAGATAGTCAAATTCATAATTACAGAGATTATATTCAGCAGCTAGTATTGAAACTGACTGGTAAATCTGTAGCTGAATTACCAATTGAACCTGATCCAGCATGGCTAGATACTACCAATATTCCCAGAAGTGTTGACGAAAAAGCTCAAGAAATAGGTATAATTATCACTATCGAGGCTTGGGAAAATTTAACCATTTTACAGCGGTTTGTCCTAATTAAACTCAGTCGTCCTAGCCATGAAAATAAAAACTTTTTACCGGCTTTGGTAGAATTTAATTTATTGCCAAAATCCTAAATTCTGCTATATTGCTATAGATGATACTTTTTAAGTAATTAGTAAAGGCAAATGATTAAATTAGACCAGTTTTTAAAGTTTATTGGTATAACCTCTACGGGAGGTCAAGCGAAATTGTTGATACTTGATGGTGAGGTGAAAGTGAATGGTATAGTGGAAACAAGAAGGGGACGAAAATTAGGAGATGATGATATAGTGACAATAGGACGAGAAACTTTTAAAGTAGGGGAAATTATACAGCAAGTTGAGATTGAGTGAAGTACACTTTGTGCAGGCAAGATGCCCGCACCACAAGAGTTTTATTATTAATATCTGTACTTCATAAGATCGGGAAATGCTGTATCACGTCCTGATAATTAATTAATTTTTATACTTGTTATTTATTTGTTATTTTACTGCCATTTGCCTATTCAAAAACTTTTAAGTTTTATTTAGAAAAAAGGTAATTGACTTAAATAATACCTTAGATTATAATAACAAATATAGCTATAGCACTCCTAAAGAAAATGTGTTTGTGGCAATTGCAGTAGACATAGACATCTCCCTGTTCTCCTCCTCCGTGATCTCTGTGTCCCAAGTGGTTGGTTAATACAAATCTGGCCCACAAATCAAATAGGAGTCCAAATTAATGATCAAGAGGGTCAAAATCTACAAGCTAAATCCTGAAAAAAGGGAAATTATACCCCTCGAAAACTTCCTTAATTGTCCATTGTCAACATATATAAAAATACATAGCTAATGACTAATGTACTTTGGCTACAAGGTGGTGCTTGTTCAGGTAACACCATGTCATTTCTGAATGCGGAAGAACCGACAGCTTGTGATTTAATTGCTGATTTCGGCATGAAAATACTTTGGCATCCTTCCCTGGGTTTAGAATTGGGTGATAACGTCCAAATCATGTTATGGGACTGTATTTTAGGGAAAACGCCCCTGGATATTTTAGTATTTGAAGGCAGCGTAGTTAACGCCCCTAATGGTACAGGAGAATGGAACCGGTTTGCAGACCGTCCTATGAAAGATTGGTTAAACGATTTAGCCAAAGTTGCCAAATTCATTGTCGCAGTAGGAGACTGTGCGACCTGGGGGGGAATTCCCGCAATGTCACCCAACCCCAGCGACTCCAAAGGACTACAATTTCTGAAACGGGAAAAAGGCGGTTTTTTAGGTTCAGATTTTATCAGTCAAGGTGGTTTACCCGTCATTAATATTCCCGGTTGTCCTGCACACCCCGACTGGATAACGCAGATATTAGTAGCGATCGCCACCGGACGAATTGATGATATAGTTCTCGATGAACTACATCGTCCCCAAACCTTCTTTAATACCTTCACCCAAACTGGTTGTACCCGCAATATTCACTTTGCATACAAAGCCACAACCGGGGAATTTGGCCAACGGAAAGGTTGTCTATTTTACGACTTAGGTTGTCGTGGACCCATGACCCGTTCTTCCTGTAACCGTATTCTTTGGAACCGCGTCTCCTCCAAAACCCGGGCTGGAATGCCCTGTTTAGGCTGTACAGAACCGGAATTTCCCTTTTTTGACCTTGAACCCGGAACAGTTTTTAAAACCCAAACCGTCATGGGAGTACCCAAAGAAATACCTCCCGGAGTCAACCATAAAGATTACGCAGTGCTTACCGTTGTCGCCAAAGACGCAGCCCCAAAATGGGCAGAGGAAGACTTTTTTACCGTTTAGTTATTGATCATTAGTAGAAACAATTACCTATTACCAATTACCCAGAAAATATGCCAATTCAAACCTTAGATATTTCACCCGTTGGTAGAGTCGAGGGTGATTTAGATGTGCGTGTCGAAATCGAAAATGGATATGTCACCAACGCCTGGACTCATGCCGAACTTTTTCGGGGTTTTGAAATAATTTTACGCGGAAAAGATCCCCAAGCCGGCTTAATTGTTACTCCCAGAATTTGTGGTATTTGTGGCGGTTCTCACCTCAGTTCTGCCTCTTGGGCGTTGGACACAGCTTGGGGAACAGAAGTTCCCAGAAATGCAATTTTAGCGAGAAACTTAGGGCAAATTGTCGAAACGATTCAAAGTATTCCTCGCTATTTTTACGGACTATTTGCCATTGATTTAACTAATAAAAATTATCGCCGCAGTCACTTTTATGATGAAGCTTGTCGGCGCTTTGCTGCTTTCACAGGTAAATCCTATGAAATCGGTATTACAATTTCTGGAAAACCTGTGGAAATTTACGCTTTATTAGGTGGACAATGGCCGCACAGCAGTTATATGGTGCCTGGTGGAGTAATGTGCGCCCCAACTTTAACTGATATTACCCGCGCCTGGGCAATTTTGGAATATTTCCGCACTAATTGGTTAGAACCAGTGTGGTTAGGATGTTCTTTAGAAAGATATGAAGAAATTCAATCTTATGAGGATTTTCAAAAGTGGTTAAATGAAGATGTTAAACATCGAGAATCTGACTTGGGTTTATATTGGAGAATGGGGTTAGATATCGGTTTGGATAGATATGGTGCGGGTGTGGGTAAATATGTGACTTGGGGTTATATTCCCCATGAGGATAAATACAATAAGCCCACCGTTGAAGGACGTAATGCTGCTGTGATTATGAAAAGTGGTGTTTATGATAGTTTTACTGATACTCATAGCTTGATGAATCAAGCATTTGCTCGGGAGAATTTAACCCATTCCTGGTATGATGAGGGTAGCCAAGATTGGCATCCAAGCGATCGCACTACAAACCCAATTAATCACAATCAAAAAGACTTTAATGGGGCATATTCTTGGTCAAGTGCTGTCCTCCACCAAGACTTAGGACGTTTAGAAGCAGGACCTCTAGCGCGTCAATTAGTTGCCGGCGGAAATCATGGGGAATCTTGGCAACATTATGACCCATTTATTCTGGATACATTTAAGAAAATGGGGGGTGCAAGTGTTCATGTTAGACAATTAGGAAGAGTCCACGAAATAGTTAAACTATATCGTCAAGCTGAACGGTGTTTAAGGGAGTTCAAATTAAACGATCCTTGGTATATTAAACCCGAAGAAAAAGATGGTAAAGGTTGGGGTGCAACGGAAGCCGCTAGAGGTGCATTATGTCACTGGGTAGAGATCGAAAAAGGCAAAATTAAACAATACCAAGTTATCGCTCCCGGTACTTGGAATATCGGACCCCGTGACGGTGCAGGAGAACTAGGACCAATTGAAAAGGCATTAATAGGAACGCCAATTCAAGACCCTAAAGACCCGGTAGAAGTTGGTCATGTAGCCCGTTCTTTTGATTCGTGTTTGGTGTGTACTGTTCATGCCCATGACGCAAAAACTGGTGAAGAATTGGCACGGTTTAGAACAGCTTAATTTATATGATTCAGATCCCGGACTTCTTCAAGAAGTCAGGGTTCTATATAATTGTTATTTACTGTACAAAAGTTCCTAAATCCGTGAGTTAGTCTGAATTTTAAGGAATAATTGATAATTCCTAATTATCAGATGAAGAATTATCAATTAGGAATTAGAAAATACTAAAATTGGTAACTAATTGTGTCTAATTTAGAACTACATCAATATCTTCCCCAGCTTCCTGATGCCGTACTGCAAGAATTTATAGAATGGTGTATGTTGGAGCAGTCAACAGCCGCAGGATTAGAATTTAAACCTGATCAAAGTAAGTTCAAGAATTTAGCCCCAGCGGATTATTCTAAGCAACTAGTTGATCAATTTATGAAAGTCAGACCTGACCCAATTAGAGCCGGTTTGGTGGCTGTAATTGCCGGAAAACAAGCTGATAAACACGAATTAACAGGTTTAGCTGCGGTGGTTGATTTTGTTTCTCTTTATGTTAAGTATTTAATTCCTAAAGATGGTACTAATCCAGAAGAAGCTGATGCAATTTTAGCGAAAGCATCACAACATCAATATGAGCGACTTGTGGAAATTTCCCAAAAGCATGGTGTAAGTTTATAGATTTATAGGGTGGGTAATTCCCACCCATGAAAACAATTACTATGGTTGAGAAAATTGATTTGGTTAAGATAAAAATGGCAGTTATAAGCTAAGTGTATCTCAATATATAAAGTTTTGTTATGCCATTCAACATTTTTGATAAATATAGCGTTTTATATACATAAAACATAAAACTATAGACTTATGGTGAGTATTTACAGCATACCGATTGATTCTACATTAGGAATCGCGCGTCATTATTACCTGAGTAAAGATGGTAACTTCAATAATTCTGTTGGTTGGGGTCCGGCTGGGGTTGAACGGAATGGAACGGTAGAACTCACAGAAAAAGAACTACAGCGCGTTCATGAATATGCTGATTTATTTGGTCAATATAATATCCACTCCAATAACTGTGAAATGTTTGCGTGGTATGTGAAAACTGGTCAAAGATATTCAGGACAGACAGAAGAAATGATAATAACCAAATTTGGTGCAGCTTTAGTACAAATTGTTCAACCTGTTCACACTGTTCGTAGTATCAAATATCTGGAAATTGAAAAATCAATCCTAGATCACCTTGAAGGGAATTTGCAGAAAATCAAACAAAAGAAACTTATTGAGCAACAAACAGCACGAGATGATTTTTGGGCTAAACGAGATGCTGAAAGAAAACAAAAAGATAATAAATAATTGTGGATTTGCTTAAGCGTAATAAATCCCAACGTAAAAAGGGGTAAGTGAATTATAAACCTGTGTCTGAATCAGGATTTATAGGATTTAAGGATTTACAGGATGTTAATTTTGAATATTAGAAATGGGAATTTATGTCCTTGTAGCAAATTGCAATCAAATGTGCCACAGATGGATGTGTTAAATAGTCTTAGTATCACATAGTCGTATTTAAGTTAAGTCATAGATTTAGTTAGTGAAAACCGGACATAGTGTATGTGGATATCCGTAGCCGTTCAGATACTTCTGGTGAGTTAATAAGATAGTCGGAGTTAAGGAAATAGTCAAATAACAAATTTGAGTTATCATAAAGAGAAAGGAGGTATATTATGATTTACCTATCTGCCACGGAAGCAAAACAAAATTTTGCAGAATTTTTAGATAAAGCTCAAAAAGAACCAATAACCATTCAGCGTCAGGAACAAGATTTAGTTGTAGTGCTATCTGTCTTAGAGTATCAAAGATTGACTAAATTGCTAAAAAATGAGTTTCAGGAATTTTGTGATCAAGTTGGCAAAAATGCTGAAGCAAAAGGTATGACAGAAGAAAGGCTCAAGGAAATTCTTGAAAGTGATGATTGAGCAAAAAATTGTCATTGACACTAATTGTTTTGTGAGTCGTTTACTAACTCCCAAATCTATCACTTCTCAAGCAGTTCGTTATGCTTTGGATTTCCATCACATTCTTGTTTCTGCGGACACACTTACAGAGTTAGAAATGGTTCTCTCTAGGAAAAAATTTGATAATTATGTCAGTTTTGAAGAGCGACAAAAGTTTATTTTATATCTAAAAAATCTGGCTGAGATAGTTGATATAGTCAATCATGTGCAAGTTTGTCGAGATCCAAAAGACGATAAATTTCTCTCACTTGCCATGGCTGGTAATGCCGATTTAATTATTACCGGAGATGAAGATTTATTGTTGCTTAAATGCTATGAAAACATTCCTATTTTATCACCAAAGGATTTTCTAGCACAAACGGATAAAAGTTAAACAATAACCTGCTCATTTCTTCATCTCTCTGCGACTGGAGCGCCTCTGGGTTAGCTTTATTCCTCCACATCAAACCACACAGGAGAAATATCATCAACCTGTCCATTATAATTAATCGTAATTTCTTGACCTTCCCGAATATATTTATAAGCAATAATATCAATGATATTTTTAGCAAAATTCTTAATATAAGTAAGTTCTTACCAAGACCCTGATATCAATAAAAAGGGTGAAATAAGCGATTCCTACGGAGCGCTTCGCTATCGCAGAAAATCTATTTCCCCACTGAAAGTTTTACTCCACCTTACCCTCTGCCAGTCACTATGCAATTTGCTGTTCATCCATTGGAGTTAGATGAATTACTACCCGCTGATTCAGAGCATGAGCGATTTTTTGCAGCATGGAAAGAGAATGTCCTTCATAGTCAGCATCTTCTAGCCGTGCAATTACTGGTTGTTTTGTACCAATCAGTTCAGCCAACTGTTTCTGCGTTAACCCTGCTTTGGTTCTGGCTTCATATATTAACTGTGCCACTTCTCCATTAATGGCAGATACCGCTACCATTGCCTCAAGTTGAGGATCAGTACGAGTCATCTTGTCGATAATTTTAATCGCATCCTTAGTCTTGGCCATCATCATCTTCCTCCTCGTAGTAAGTGTGTGTTTCTGGGTTTTCCTCAAATAAACGCTTTCGCGCTATCGCTCGTTCGATATCAATTGCTGGTACTGCTGCTTGTTCTTTCGTAATGGCTTGTGCCAGAATCGCCACGTTTTGCCCATGAAAGAAGTACAAAATCCGGTACTGGACATGAATATGCTTTGCCCGCAATTCATAAATTCCATCTCGCAAGTAATCCGCCCCAGGGCGACGCAGTTCGTATCCTAAAGCCGCAAGCTGCTTGATGCGGGCTACACAGTTTGCATATCCTTTGCGGTCTTCTTTTAAAAGTCGCGTCAACCATTCCAGAACAGGTACTTCCCCATCCTCCTCCTGGTAGAAAACAACCTGGGTTTCAGGCACTGCACACTCTCTCACTATATCAATATTGTTATTATAGGCCAACTTGGATACTTTGGCACAATAACCTCCATGTTTGGTGTTTTGCGTAAGTAGGTTGGCGTTAAAAATTGTCGTTATAGTGAGGGAACTCTTAACTCTTAACTCTTAACAGAAAAGAGGCTTCGCCGTGAGCGTCAGCCGAACGGTTTCGGGCAACTTTACTTTTCGTTACTGATGTCGGTTTTTTTCCGTTCACTTATTTAAACTCAGTATAAAGTCAATGATTAAAGATGTAGTCAGAATTTCCATAAATTTTAATTTTTTGTGCCAAGTTGATAATATTCATGTTAGGATAAATATCTCATGCTAACTATCATTGGTTGTGGTAATCTGAATCGCAGTGATGATGCTGTCGGCGTAATTATTGCCCAAGGTTTACAGCAATATCTCGCCCAAAATCCTCACCCCAAAATCCGTGTTTTTGACTGTGGAACTGCGGGAATGGAAGTGATGTTTCAAGCGAGAGGAAGTAAAAAATTAATTATTCTTGATGCTAGTTGCACAGGTTCAGAAGCAGGTGCTATATTTAAAGTCCCAGGGAACGAATTAGAGGCGCTACCCGAACCTAGTTACAACTTACATGATTTTCGTTGGGATCATGCTTTGGCGGCTGGGAGAAAAATCTTTGGTGATGATTTTCCCCAAGAGGTGACAGTTTATTTAATTGAAGCTGGAAATCTGGATTTGGGGCTGGAATTAAGTCCCGTGGTTCGACGTTCTGCTGATTTAGTTTTTGCTGAACTAATTACAGTTATCCAGCAGAATGTCATGGCTTAATCAACAATCTCAAATCCTAAATTCTCAAATCCTCAATTAAATCAGATCCAATCACGATAAACTGGTAACTCATCTACCCTCATTTCAAAAGGTACAGTTTGATGATCAGGTGGACAAATACGAATTTTGGCACTGCTAACAATGCCAGAAAGAACATTGGCCATGGGAACAATTTGTTGCAAAATTCGCCAGTTAGTAACTTGGTCGGGACATTCAATGACTAAAGTCAAAATACTAGCGTGGGTTGTGGCATACCAACGACAATTAGACAACAAATTATGAATAATGCGATCGCATCCTTCATAAAAGTATTTACTAATTGAATGTTCCAATTGTTGCCTAAGCATAATATCTACTGATGTTGGCTGTATAGGATGTTTATCATCAGCATGGAATTGAGATTCTTTTTTCGTCATTTCCCGTTATTTTCCTATTTATTTACCAATTGCCATTGCGTACAATACGTCCTTATTGGTTTGTAGAAAGTCTTGGGTTTCATCATCATAAAAAGCACCAATCCTACTACAATCTATTTGCCAATAATTGCTAAATAAATACACACTCTTTCCAATAAATCCGGCTAATTGCACAGCGGTTTGATAACTCAAATAATTGGACACAAAAAACAAAGTTACAGCACAATCTCTATCTATAGCTTGATTAATGCACAAATAACCTATTTTTTCCCTAAAGTTACCCGCTTCAATGAGATGTGTATTTTTATAGAACCCTGGTGAAATTCCCTCGATATCATGCACCACTGAGTAAATTTCTATTTCCTCAAAATTCTCCGTTGCTATTGGTGGTTGAACTGCTCAAGCAATTACCAATAGACATTTTCTCCAAACAGAATGTTTTTGAAAACGCCTAATAGAACGTCTATTCCCAACGTTATCAAAAAACCGTTCTCGGTGAAAATCGCTGTAAATTGAGGATGTTCTAGTTTTTGCTGGTGACTAGGCTGTAAAGACGTTGCTTGATAGACATCTTCCACACATTTATTAACAATGGCCAAGACTACAGACAAAAGATATAGGTAGTCTTAAGCGTCTGACTAGTTTTTTTCGCGCTGCTTGTCGAAATCACACAACTAGTAATAAACTCCTGGTTCTCAAATCCCAAATCTGCATTGAGAATAAGTTTATCAAAATCAAAACATAGTTGTATGTTTTTTTCGTGAAGATATGCTCAAGCAGCGATAGCGCTTAAATGGTGTCCGCTGTCCAACAAACAATATCTACAACTCCTGTCTTGATATTTCCAGCTAGACCTATGATAAACACAACTAACTAAAAAGATGAATCTGTTGATACATTTATTTAGTATAACATAATTTTCTCATCCATCATCGCCTAATTTATAAATTAAGGTCAGACAATTATTCTCAACTATTATTCCTTCTACACCGCGTGTCTGTACATAAACTTCCGTAGGATATAAACCCCCCGCAGAGGGATTTACCCGCAATTTATACGAAATCCTGATCACGTAATAAATACGGGCATTATTTATTAACATTTTAGGTGTTTTTTATGGGATCTGGCTTTTTACCTTTATTTTTAAACACATTTAAACACATTTTTGATGTTTAATTAATAGTAGCGTCTTGGAAATTAAAAGTTTTATTATTCCGATACTACCTGTTTAATTACCTCTAAAGGTAACTCTAACACCTCTGCAATTTGCTGATCATTTAAGCCAAAATACCTTAATTTACTAATCTTTTCTATCTGAGTTTTATTCTGATTTCGTTGCTTTAATTTAGAATCACCAGAATGACTTTTATCTGGTTTAGTTTTAGGTTGTTTAGAACCAATATTTATACAGCCCTTTCCAAATATATTACTACTATTATTAACCAAAGAAATATTCACATTTCCTTGTCGTTCTAAAACTGATTTAAGATTACTTTTATCAACTGGTTCACCAAAAATATCAGATAACATTTTTAAAAGTTCGTAACCTACATCCTTTGCATGACCCGCGCTACAACCACAATTTTCCGCAATATCAGCATACTTTTGATACTTTAATGTCCCCTCAATAACTCCACGTTGCAAGTCATTGAGATGCTTTCCCGTGTTGAGATAAACAGCGTCATCCACAAGTTGTAGTAGTTCGTGAACCTGCATGGCTAAAAATGTAACGCGACATAAGTAATGATAGCAGACTTTATCCGTACTTTTCAGCTTTTTTCCGTCTGTTTGTAATTTTTTTTTGCAATCCGCTTTTTTCCGCTTTTCAGGTTTAGGTAAGTGGTGTAACGTGGGTGAAAAACAAAAGGAAACATAGTACCTTTTAACATATCTTATTTTTTGTGAACCCTCAACATTACTGGAGGTATATCAAAAAATTTGAAGATGATCTCAAAAGAACTTTAGCCTAAAGTTAAAAGCATGAAACCAAGTAACGAGTGTTTTAGTTTAATTAAAAAATGGGAAGGGTTGCACCAGAAGCGCCCTGATGGTTTGATTGGAGCGTATAAAGATCCAGTTGGAATATGGACGATTGGGTTCGGCTCTATAGAACACTTGGATTTGAACAGACCCATTCAGCCCGGTGATGTTATCAATGAAACAACAGCAGAACGCTGGCTTAAACTGGAAGTTGAAGAAGCAGCAAAAGATGTTGATCAGCTTTGTCGAGCAGCTTTAACACAAGGTATGTTTGATGCCTTAGTTTCCTTTGTTTATAACATTGGCATTGGAGCATTTGGTGAGTCAACACTATTACGAAAACTTAATAATGACGTAGATTACGAAGGTGCAGCCCGCGAATTTGACCGTTGGGTAAATGGTACAGACAATGGTAATACAAAAGTTTTGCCAGGATTAGTCAATCGTCGTAATGACGAAGAAGCTTTGTTCCGAAGAGATGGGTTAAATCCTTCGGTGGGAAATTCTGCAAGTTCCACTTCAGTCCCAACTACAACCCCTACTACTTCATTAGTAGAAGAACGTCCCTATCACCCTGCTCCCGTACCTCTACCATTTACCAGTGCATTAATTGTCAAGGGTGATGTGGGAGATGATTGCTACATCCTCAATTGCGCTCTTGCAGGATTGGGATTCCTGCGGATGGCTCCGCAGCCAAATGAGTTTAATGATATTACCAAAAGTGCTGTTGAACTGCTGCAAAGACGTGAGGCTTTAAGCAAAATTGATGGTAAGGTCGGACCAGAAACCAAAAGAGCGATCGAAAATGCTTTAAGACGAGCGCGAGGACTTGTTCCTGCTCCTACACCGGATAGAGGTGTTTACTGTCACCTTACACGCACCAGTAAAGATGCGTATGAAGGCTTGAAATTGTGTAAATTGGAGTTTGTACATCCCACACGAGGTGTGGTTGAATCCCTAGAGGTTGTATCTGGCGGACCAAGAGCGCAGCGTTTCTTACTATTTAGCGATCCTGACAGTTTTCCAGGTAGTCTACAGCCAATTCCTCAAGGTAGCTATATTATCGGCGATATTGACTGGGCAGGAGGTAAAGATAATTATAACGCATCCCATCCAGACTCACACAACGGACTTGGTCCTGTATGGGTTCCGTTCGTTGGTAAGCAATCAGATGACCGTGACGCATTTGGATTTCATGCTGATTGGAACTGGATTACAGCAGTTTTCAGGTAAATAAGCCACAGTGGTTGAACCAGTTGAAAGCATCATCTTCTGTAAGATAATTAACTGCAATCGTCATCGCTTCATTGAGGGATTCTAATGTCC
>NZ_JACJPZ010000074.1:0-16138 GCF_014696335.1 Dolichospermum sp. FACHB-1250 | reverse complement strand
AAGGCGCAGGGGAATAGTAATATTCCTGACCAACCTACGAATACAAAGCGATCGCGCTTTAACCAGTCGTCTAATACGTCAAACCACCCTCTACTGGGGGCGCGTCCAACTGCAATGGTCATGAGAGTAGATCTCCAAAATGTTTTATAAGTACGGATATTATGCGTATGTAAATGGCGAAAATTAGCCCTTTACATAAAGTCAACCAGATTGTTAATCCAGTTTACAATTTTTTACGCTTTCTATCATAATAGGTGAAAATCTCTAATTTTGCTAGTGGACTAAAAAAAATTTTATTTGGGGATTGGAGATACAAAAAAGTAGGCCAGAAAATTCTTAACAACTGACGCTAGAATGGGTTCTACAGTGAAAATTGATTAGTTCTAAATGTTTACCATCGACTTAAGCATCAGAAATACTGCCTTCCCTATATCAGTACAACGTAAGTCTACTGAGGATGCCGAAGCGGTCTATCAACTGATTTTAGCGGCAATGCGTTCTGGAAACCCTGATATTGTGGAACTCAAGTGCGAAGGGAAAACAGAAAAAAAAATTGCTGTCCGTGCTAGTGAAATTTCGGGAGTCCAAATTGTGCAGAAAGATGGTCCAACTACCAGTAGTGGTAAACCTCCCGGCTTTGCTGCTTTCACTACTGCTGAAGAAGCTAAGGTATAAAGATGACAGCAGTAGGCATCGAAGTTAATAATTTAAACTTCTTTTGGCCTAATGGAGAGCAGGTGATCAAATCTTGCTCTCTGCAAGTACCTAAAGGGGAATTTTGGATGCTTTTGGGAACAAACGGTAGTGGTAAATCTACTCTATTGAGATTAATAGTAGGACTATTAACACCTCAATCTGGGCAAATTATGGTTTTACCCCCCGTAGGCTTTGTGTTCCAAAATCCTGATCATCAACTAGTTATGCCTACGGTTGGTGCTGATGTAGCTTTTGGATTGGTGGCGGAAAAGTTACTACCTAATGTAGTTAAAGCTAGGGTAGAAGAGGCTTTAGATGCAGTAAACTTACTGTCTCTACAGCGACGACCTATTTATGCCCTTTCCGGTGGACAAAAACAACGAGTAGCAATTGCTGGGGCGATCGCTCGTCACTGTCATCTGTTATTATTAGATGAACCCACTGCTTTATTAGATCCAGACAGTCAACTTGATTTAGTGGTTACTGTGCGTAATTTAGTAAAAAGTCGCGGAATTACTGCTTTGTGGGTAACTCATCGCTTAGAAGAGTTAAATTATTGTGATGGTGCTTTTTTATTAGAAAAGGGTTGTTTAGTTGATACTGGTGAAGGACAACGTCTGAAACAGAGATTAATGCAAGCAAATCATCATTCATACTAGACTCATCCTAGATTCATCAAGAATCAAGATAAATATGAGGAAGGATGCTAAAAAATTTTAAATTCCCCTTCTGACCCCTGACCAAAAATCTGGGATACAAGCCCCGTCCTTTTAGGACGGCTTTATGTTAAAATTTGGTCATAGTCGCCATAGGGCATTGGGAGACTTTAAACGGACATGGAGGGACGATAAGACCACTTGTGGCGTGTTCTGGTGAAGTGTCAAGTGTTTCCCCGCACCTTCAGGTCGGTGAGTATGTCAATTCGTTCTCTTAGACCCCACAAGAACACTTTTTAGCAAAACCTTAATAACCAGATACCACAATACAGGATGCTGTAGAGGTATCTGGTTTTTTAGTATGGTAAAACAGAAGGTTTTCAAGTCTAGATCAGGAATGGCAATAAGCCTGATATTGGTAGGCATTTCCCTAATTATGACTTCTATCTTGAGGTTGAATTTTGACTCAAGGCAGGATTTTTTATTTTTTGTAACATAAAGTTACAAGCAATTCTTCATTTACTATAAGTCTTATGAATGATTTTTGTTAACTCTAGATAATTGTGATAAAAAACCATGCCTTCTTCCATCGTCTCAGCCGTGCTATTAGTAGACGGCTACAATATTATAGGCGCTTGGCCTTGCTTGAAAAAAACCCGTGATCATGTCGGGCTGGAAGCCGCACGGGGAGAGTTAGTAGCAGCCATGACTAATTATAGTGCCTTCCAAGGCTATGAAACTCAAGTGGTCTTTGATGCTCAATATCAAAACACCCCTAGCAACAGAGAAACCATTACAGAATTTTTAACAGTCTATTATACGGATTTTGGCCAGACTGCGGATACCTATATAGAAAAAACCTGTGCGTCTCTCCGTCACCAAATAGCCCAATCTTTAATTTCTCGCATGATTGTCGCTACATCAGATCGAGCGCAGCAGTTAACGGTTCAGGGCTATGGTGCAGAATGGTTGTCAGCGCATCAACTATGTGGTGAAGTAGAAACTACAGTATCTAGGATGCGTCCTAGGTATCAGTCCAAAAAACAACCTAAAAGTAGATTTCTGGCCAATGCCATTGATGCTAAAGCCAGAGAACGGTTAGCAGAACTCCGCATGGGATTGTAAATTTCCAAATTCAAAAAACTCTGAACTTCAGCAATAGAAAGGGTTTGGGGTATTTAAGGCTGGTGATTTTCCCAGCAACCAAAAAAAAGTTCAAAAATTTTTTCAAAACCTCTTGCATTAATTTGGATTGTGGTTTATTATGATTAAAGTTAAGAGCGTTCCTCAGTAGCTCAGTGGTAGAGCGATCGACTGTTAATCGATTGGTCGCTGGTTCGAATCCGGCCTGGGGAGTTTAAATCAGGGGAAGTTTATTAAACTTCCTGCAAAATCACATCTTAATTGACATACTGCTTAATTTCTAATTAAAGGATAAAGTAGTAGGTCAATTATGGCTTTTTATTTCCTCGTTTAAGCGTTTTTGTTAACTCTTGATTCAGACCATTGTGCGTCCCTGGGTGCAAGAGAATGATAAGTTTTTCAAATCAGTCTTTTACAAAAAAAGGTAATCTTTATGTTTGTTGAGAAAAATATGGGTTCATTCTCAATAATCTTGAGAATAATGTCAATAATGCCACGATTTTACTAGGGTATTGACATCTTGACTTTTTGTGGTAATATGAGGGTGTATGATTTTGCGCCTGTTTATGGCAAATCAAAAGATTGATATGACAAGGTTTTCCCGAATTAAATAAGAATCTATTAAGATTGGTTTAATGGTTAATCGTTAAAATAGATTTATCTAGATTTTCTGAGAAATACCATGCCAAAGTGGATAATTATAGAAGTCAATAATTGGTTTAAACGTGATAGAATTGTTCGTAATTTGGAGATATTTCAGGATATTATTGTTATTTCCCTGTGCGTGGGTTTATTTTGTGTAATGCTGATTCGACTAGGGGATATGTTTTTATCTTTTTTGCGTCCCTTAGATATACGACAGGTAACATCTGATATTTTGTTTATTTTAATATTAGTAGAACTGTTTAGGTTGTTAGTTGATTATCTGCAAGAACGAAGTATTTCCGTAGGTGCAGCGGTAGAAATTACTATAGTTTCCGCTTTGCGAGAAGTGATTTTACGTGGTGTATTAGAAATTCCCCTGAATCAACTTTTTGGACTTTCTATATTCTTATTGGTTCTAGCCGGAATTTTTCTGGCTTTACCTTGGATGACTAGTTTATCAGAACAGGTAAAAATTAGTAAACATCAAATAATTGAACTAGAACCAGAATCATAATTCTATTTGGAGAATAGGGAAAGAATCATTTTAGGACTTATACAGGAGCTAGGAATGAACCACGAAGGAGCAAAGAACACGAAGCAAAGAAGATTTCAGAGATATTTTGTATAAGTCCTAGATTTAATTAATTTCCTATTCTCTGATATGAGTTACAAATATAGCAGATTACAAATCAATATTCAACATCTACCATTAATTAATTATATGCCTGAACTAACGCCAAAACAATGGATTTTAATTAAACAGAAAATCACACCATATTTATTTTTGTTACCCGCTTTAATTATTTTAACATTCACAGTTTTTTATCCAGCAATTCAAGCCTTTTATCTCAGCTTTACCAGCTACGAAAATATAGGAGATATTCCCCAGTGGGTAGGTGGGAAAAATTTTCTGCGTTTATGGAAAGATACCGTTTTTTGGCAAACTTTAGAAAATACTTTTCTTTATTTAATTGGTGTTGTCCCAATTTTAGTATTTTTCCCCCTAGTTTTAGCAATTTTGGTTAATCAAAAACTGCGGGGAATGAATTGGTTTAGAACAGCATATTATACACCAGTTGTAATTTCCATGGTAGTGGCGGGAATAGCCTGGAAATGGTTGTATGCAGAAACCGGACTACTTAATCAAATTCTCAAAACTTTAGGGATTTTTCCCGCAGGAATTCCCTGGTTAACAAGTCCAGATAAAATTTTAGGAATTGTTCCTATTTCCTTAGCTAGTGTCATGGCCGTAACAATTTGGAAAGGTTTAGGCTACTACATGGTAATTTATTTAGCGGGGTTACAATCTATCCCCGCTGATATTTATGAAGCTGCTGCTATTGATGGTTCTGATAGCATTCGCAAACATTGGGATATTACTCTACCATTAATGAAACCTTATTTAGCTTTAGTTGCTGTCATTTCTTCCATTGCTGCTACAAAAGTTTTTGAAGAAGTTTATGTCATGACTCAAGGTGGACCTCTCAACAGTTCCAAGACAATTGTTTATTATTTATACGAACAAGCATTTGATAATTTAGAAATTAGCTATGCTTGTACTATTGGTTTAGTATTATTTTTAATAATTTTGATTTTATCAGTTTTAAGATTGATTGTCAATCAGCAAGATGGTAATGATTTTAATGTTTGATATTTAAAAATCCCATTATTTAAAATTTAAATTGTTTACGTTTAAATTAAGGTTAACAAACCACTCTAGGCACAGAGGACACAGAGAAATTAGGGTTTGAGGGATATTTATCTACAGAAAGTTTTCCAGTAGTTTTGTTAAAAAGCAGAAAAAATAGTAGATACAAGCTGAATTTAAGTAAAATTTCCAATAATTACAGAGTTATAAATTGTTATACCTAGGCTAAAAACAGCAAAAAGAGTATTAACAGTTTTATAAAATTAAACTCCTGTTTATAGAATTAATATTCTTATAAAGTTACAAATTGCATTAGAGAAAAAACGCCATAAAATCAAGAAGTTAAAGCACTATTCCTAATAACACAACTAACTTCAACAAAAGCTTTGTATTGCAATACATTATTTTTGTTTTTTTATCCGATAGCTAAAGATATTAAAACAAATAGAATAGATTATTTAACAATCTTTTTGTATAATTTAACAGTAAATATTGAAAATAAACTTAATTTAATTTACAACTTTACTGAATTAAAACAAATTTTTGAACTTATGAAAGCAAAAACTTAAAAACTACCAATTTAAAATCAAGACTTTTGCGAATTTGTGACTTTGCACGAGAAAAAAAGTATATAAATTGTGAGAACTAACCTAAAACAAACTTAAACATTAACAAAAAACTAGATTTTTCAACTTATTTCCCTGCGCTTCTGCGTTTGTGCGTGAAACAAATCCATACTTTTATTTACTCATAGCAAAAAAGAATATATAGATTAATACTGTATATATTATTATAATTGAAACGAAGCCGTCAAAGCCAACGCTAAAGCATCCGCAGCATCATCTGGTCGGGGAATTTCATCTAAATCTAACTCGCGCATGACAGCTTCTTGTACTTCTGCTTTATCTGCCTTACCATAATTTGTTAAAGCCTGTTTAATTTGGGGAGGTGCAAATTCCACATAAGGAAGTTTACGTTGTCCTAAAACTAGCATTAACACACCTCTAGCTTGGGCAACGACAATAGTATTAGCCATGCGATAAAAAAATAATTTTTCAATTGCAACTAAATCTGGTTGTATTTCTTCGATAAGAGTGTTTAAATCATCAAATAAAATACATAGTCGTTGACTCATTTCCATATCCGCATGAGTGCGAATGACACCAAAATCAATCATCTGTATCTTTATCTCCTGCGTTTTATTTGCACTTTTTTGCCAATTAATCGCTCCAAAACCCACAATTGCTAGTCCTGGATCTATGCCTAAAATCCGCTTTTCCATATAATTCTCTATGATGGTAATTTTCCTAACTGCTGACTTTTTTCTCTTGCAAATATGAAGGAATGGATAATTCTGACAATTTCCCCTCTAGACTGGTGAGTCAATGATGTAAAGTTTTTGTTAAATATTGTTTGTATCAACAATCCCTATTGAGTATGTTCAGCGGTTTTTTCAAACGAGCGATTAATTCGTTACAATTACAATCCCATGGTCGCGCTTCCCACCGCATTAACCAATGGTTTAAATGGTTATCCCCCGGGTTAGTGGTGAAACGCTGGTTACTCATCAGTGTTGGGGGTGTGGTGTTGGCTAGTTTGGGGTTGGCTATTTGGGTAAAATTAACCCCAATTTTTTGGATACTAGAATTTCTCACGGGTCTTTTAGCGTTTTTTGCGGACATTTTCCCCAACTATATCAGCGGTCCTTTACTCCTGCTATCTGGTGTTTTATTGTTGTTGTGGGGACAATACCGCACTGTAGGTTCAATTACAGAAGTATTAAGACCGGAAGGTGAGGAGGAGGAATTGATAGATGTTCTTTTAGCTCACCGTCGTTTATATCGAGGTCCCAAAATTGTTGTTATTGGTGGTGGTACGGGACTTTCCACTTTACTCCGAGGTTTGAAAACCTACAGTGCTAATATTACCGCTGTTGTTACTGTAGCAGATGATGGTGGTTCTTCGGGTAGATTACGAGAAGAATTTGGTGTTTTACCTCCTGGAGATATCCGCAATTGTTTAGCAGCATTAGCAGACGAGGAAAGATTGCTGACGGAATTATTTCAGTATCGTTTTCGTGCTGGAGATGGATTAACAGGCCACAGTTTTGGTAATTTATTTTTAACTGCTATGACTGATATTGCTGGAGATTTAGAACAGGCTATTGCTGCTAGTTCTAAAGTGTTAGCAGTGAAAGGACAAGTTTTACCTGCTACTCTTAGTGATGTAAGACTTTGGGCAGAATTGACAGACGGCCGACGCATTGAGGGTGAATCTAATATTCCCAAAGCTGAAGGAAAAATTGTCAAAATCGGTTGTATTCCTGAAAATCCCCCCGCATTACCCGCTGCAATTAAAGCTATTGAAGAAGCTGATTACATTATTATTGGCCCTGGCAGTCTTTATACTAGCTTAATTCCTAATTTATTAGTCAGAGAAATTGCTGATGCGATCGCTGCTACTGATATACCTCGCATTTATATCTGTAATATCATGACTCAACCAGGAGAAACTGATGGATATAGTGTTTCTGATCATATTCAAGCTATAGATAAAGCTTGTGACAATAAAAGATTATTTGATGCTGTGTTAGTTCATAAAAAAATACCCTCAGCCCAAGCACTCATTCGTTATGCTCAACAAAATGCCCACCCAGTTTTTTTAGATAGAGAAGCTGTTATTCAATTAGGACGGCGAATCATTCCTGCTAATATTTTATTTGAAGATGAAAATGGCGCTGTTCGTCATGACCCCCAAAAGTTAGCTAAGGTTCTACTGAAATGGTATAGTGGAGCGCATCACAGTAAAAAGTAAGTCTTTAATTTGATGCTGTCATTGCTAATTAATAAAAATACATTCTGAATCAATAAACAATTGCTCACGTTTAAAAAACAATTACTCACGATTTAAAAACAATCGCTCACGATAAACACCCATTAAAAATGACATAAGACAAATGACTACAATTTTTCTTCCAGACTTAGAAGCAACACAGCAATTAGGTATTACTCTTGGAAAAACCTTAAATGCGGGAAGTGTGATTTTATTGTCAGGTGATTTAGGTGCTGGTAAAACTACCTTAGTCCAAAGTATTGGTAAAGGTTTGGGAATAATTGACCCTATTGTTAGTCCTACTTTTACTCTAATTAATGAGTATACAGAAGGACGAATTCCGCTTTATCACTTAGATTTATACCGTCTTGAAACTCATGAAGTGATAGGTTTAAATTTAGAAAGTTACTGGGAAGGAATAGAAGTCACACCGGGAATTGTAGCAATTGAATGGGCTGAACGAATGCCTTATTTACCAGATAGTTATTTGAAGATACGTTTAAACCATGGTGAAAATGGTCAACGTCAGGCCGAAATTACGGAAATAAACTGACCATTGACCACTGACTAGAATTATGAAAAAGTCAAAGCTTGTCCGCGAATTTGGGTATTTACCTGACCATGATCATAAACGATTTCACCACCGACAATAGTTGTTACAGGCCAACCCGTCAAATTCCAACCTTCAAAAGGACTCCAACCACACTTACTTAAAACTTCTTCCCGTTTAACTTCCCGGTAATTTTTTAAATCTACCAAAACCAAATCAGCATCATAACCAGGGGAAATTTCTCCCTTATTGGGGATACCATAGGCTACAGCTACCGCTTTAGACATCCATTGGACAACTTGAGCAACAGTACATTTTCCTGTCATAGCAGCGGTTAACATTAAAGGTAAAGAAGTTTCTACACCGGGCATTCCCGAAGGCGTGTTAGGGTAAGTTTGGGCTTTTTCTGCTAAAGTGTGGGGGGCGTGGTCTGTAGCGATAAAATCAATGATACCATCCCGTAAAGCTTGCCAGAGAACTTCATTATCGTGGGGCGATCGCAAAGGGGGATTCATTTGTGCTAAAGTACCAATAGTTGCATAAGCACTAGTATTTAAAAGCAAATGTTGGGGTGTTACCTCCGCTGTCACCCAACTGGGTTTATCATGACGTAGTAACTCCGCTTCCTCCGCTGTTGACATATGTAAAATATGCAAGCGGCGCTGATACTTTTTAGAGAGTTTTAACGCCAATTGGGTAGCTAACAAAGCGGCTTGATTATCTTGAATTTGGGAATGAATAGCCGGATCTTCAATACCCGCAAACTCTTGTTTGCGTTGATTAATTCTAGCTTGGTCTTCGGCATGAACAGCAATTAAACGATTTCCCTGGGCAAAAATCGCCTCTAGTACCTCCTCCTGGCTTACCAATAACTGTCCGTGCATTGACCCCATAAACACCTTAATTCCTGGTGTCGGACTAGCAGAAAGTAAATCTGGTAAATTGTCTCCCGTAGCCCCAATAAAAAAGCCATAATTAACTAAGCACTTACTAGCAGCCCGCTGTAACTTGTCATTTAAAGCCGACTGACTAATGGTTAAAGGTCTTGTATTCGGCATTTCTAAAAACGAGGTGACACCCCCCTTAGCACAAGCACAACTGGCTGTAAACAAGTCTTCCTTGTGTTTTAAACCTGGTTCGCGGAAATGCACCTGGGGGTCAATTACTCCTGGCAACAAAGTTAAACCCCGTGCGTCAATTTCATGGGTAGGAGAAGCATTAGTAATTTCTTGACCTAACTGGACTATTTGTCTTCCCTGAGTTAAGACATCCCCAATCATTGACTCACCATTAGGTAGAATAATTTCAGCATGACGAATCAGTAAACTTTGCGTAGTTGACATGGATGTACAATTTTTAAGTATTTATGGATCATAGATAACTTTTTCTTGAATAGGTTTATTGTCAAGTCAAGTCAGCTAAGAACCTGATTGTTTGTGGTTGAACACAGGAAAATACTAGATTTTTGACTTGATTTACCTACCATTTGCCCCATCTCGTTAAGATTGATAATATCAAGTCTCTCTGTCTGAGTTCAATACTAGTCTCTTAACATACTTCAACAATTTCATGCCAAATCAAGCGTCTGATCAAAACTCTAGCCAACAACCTGATAATTCCTGGATAGTAGAGCTAGGTAAAACGATGATCTTGAGTGTCTTTCTAGCTCTGGGAATTCGTACCTTTGTCGCTGAAGCCCGTTGGATTCCTTCTGGCTCTATGGAACCAACTTTACATGGTGTCGAAGACCAATGGAAAGCGGATAAGATTATCGTGGATAAGGTGAAGTATAAATTTGCTGACCCCCAGCGCGGAGATATAGTAGTATTTTTACCACCAGAAACAATAAAGAATCCTAAACGGGACGCATATATTAAAAGAGTAATTGGTTTACCCGGTGAAAAAGTGGAACTTAAGGCTGGCAAAGTATATATTAATGGCCAGCCTTTACAGGAAAATCTTTATCTATCTTCTGCTGTGCGGACATTCGTTGAGACTTGCAATAGCAGCGGTCCCCAGCCTCCTTTCTTGGCTAAACCCGAAATTATTCCCCCAAATTCCTACTTAATGTTAGGTGATAACCGAGGTAGTAGTTATGATGGACGTTGTTGGGGCGTTGTTCCCCGCGAACGTATTATTGGTCAGGCTGTAGTTCGTTTTTGGCCACTCAACAAAATTGGACCGATTGATAAATCTCCTGTTTATCCATCTGCAAAGCCATGAAGTGATACCATATAAAGTCATATAAAGGAAGTTAGGAGGCGGGAAAACCCGCCCCCACAGAAGTCAAGCTAAGGCTACCTGGGCTATCAATACATATTTTGTATTTATTGTCAAGGCATAAATCCTATTACTAATCAAATCAATTTTCTTGATTACAGGCTGCAATTTATAGTCGAATCAAAGCATAATGGAAGTGTGACTGATTTATTAGCTCCCTTACAATCCCTAAAACAAGGTAACTGGTTCAAATTAATTTGCGGAGCCAGTTTCCAACACCTGCCTGCGGTCAGAAATTTAACATTGGCCTACACTTTGGCTGGTGCTGACTGTATAGATGTAGCAGCCGATACGGCGGTCATTGCCGCCACTCAAGAAGCTTTAATGGTAGCCAAGAGTTTGGCCAAGGTTGCCCAGGAGCGGGGCTTTGCCTTTACAGGTAATTTGCCCTTGTTAATGGTCAGCGTCAATGATGGTGAAGATCCCCATTTTAGAAAAGCTGAGTTTAATTCTCAACACTGTCCCAGTGATTGTCTTAAACCATGTGAAAAAATTTGTCCAGCCCAGGCAATTTTATTTAACAATACCAAAGATGAGCTATCGGGAGTAATTAGAGAAAAATGTTATGGCTGTGGGCGTTGCGTTCCCATCTGTCCCTATGGGATAATTTATACAAAATCTTATGTGTCAACGCTAGGGGAGGTTGCACCATTGATCATGTCCATGGGAATAGATGCTGTAGAAATTCATACTCAAGTAGGGCGGTTGGCAGAATTTCAACGGTTATGGGCGGCAATGACACCTTGGGTAGATAAATTAAAGTTAGTCGCTATCAGTTGTAATGATGGAGAAGGACTAATTGATTACTTAAAAGCAATTTACGATTTAATTGTCCCCCGTCCGCAGTTTTTAATTTGGCAAACTGACGGGCGTTCCATGAGTGGTGATATTGGTAATGGTACAACCATAGCCACTGTGAAATTAGGACAGAAAGTTTTGACAGCAAACCTACCGGGATATGTGCAGTTAGCAGGTGGCACTAATAGCTATACTGTTCCTAAATTGCAAGGCATGGGACTACTGAATGATTTTGGAGTCCAAGATCACAATCCCCAATCCAAAATAGCTGGGGTTGCCTATGGTAGTTATGCCCGTGTATTGCTGTCATCTATTCTTGACCAGTTAGAAAGTAAGGAGGTGATTAACACTGATAGTCAAGGTAACAGCCGCTTGGAAACAAGACCAGAATTACTTTGGGAGGCTGTAAGGCTGGCCCATACTCTCGTTTCCCAGATTAAGTCTGGGCGTTTACGCTAATCACTCGAACCATATCTCTAAAAACGTCAGTCACCAATTATTGCCATGACGATTACAGAAGATCTCCACAAGTTGTTAGACATTTTACCCCAAGACCTCCAACAAAAACTAAAGAATCACCCTCAAGGACATAATTTAGTTGAAGTAGTTTTGGATTTAGGTCGTCGTCCAGAAGCTCGGTTTCCCCATGGAGCGGAGTATCTGAGCGAAACACCAGTCACTCAAGCACAGATAGATGATTGTATACAAAGAGTTGGAAATTTTGGAGGGGATAATCGGGCAGGAATTGAACAAACTTTACATCGCATCAGTGCTATCCGCAACCGTAGTGGTAAGATTATCGGTTTAACCTGTCGTGTTGGCCGGGCGGTATTCGGAACAATTGCCATGATCCGCGATTTGGTGGAAACTGGTCAATCAATTCTGATGCTCGGTCGTCCCGGTGTTGGTAAAACCACGGCTTTAAGGGAAATTGCCCGCGTGTTGGCCGATGACTTAAATAAGCGAGTGGTGATTATTGACACATCTAACGAAATCGCTGGAGATGGTGATGTTGCTCACCCTGCCATTGGTCGGGCCAGACGAATGCAAGTTTCTCAGCCAGAATTACAACATCAAGTCATGATTGAGGCTGTGGAAAACCATATGCCAGAGGTGATTGTGATTGATGAAATTGGCACGGAATTGGAAGCTTTAGCAGCCCGTACTATTGCGGAAAGAGGGGTACAATTAGTGGGAACTGCCCACGGTAATCAGATTGAAAATCTGATTAAAAATCCGACTCTATCTGATTTGGTGGGAGGTATTCAGGCTGTTACTTTGGGAGATGATGAGGCTAGACGACGTGGTTCGCAAAAAACGGTTTTAGAACGCAAAGCTCCGCCTACTTTTGACATTGCTGTGGAAATGTTAGAACGACAACGCTGGGTAGTTCATGACTGTGTGGCTGATACGGTTGATACTTTGTTACGTGGTCGTCAACCTAACCCACAAACTAGAACCGTTGATGATCAGGGTAAGGTGGGTATTGCTAGACAGTTGGCTGTGGTCAATGGTGGTAATGGTAATGGTAATGGCCACGTGACTAAGGTGGAAGAGTCTTTCTTGGCTGCTAAACCCAATGGTTGGCGTTCTTCTGGACAAATGGTGGCTTTACCACCTTTATCTATGGAAAGGGAAAGACCGACGGGACGCAGTGAATTTGACCGCTTGTTAGATGAATCTTTCAATTACTCAGAAAGTATTAATTTTCCCAGCCGCAAACCAGCAGGTCCCAATGGGGAAGATTTGCCATTACATATTTACCCTTATGGGGTGAGTCGTGATCAACTTGAACAGGTAATTAATGTGTTAACTTTGCCTGTGGTCTTGACAAAAGACTTAGATAGTGCTGATGCTATTTTAGCTTTGCGATCGCACGTCAAGAACCACGCTAAGTTACGACAAATGGCTAAAGCCCGTAATTTACCGATGTTCATGATTAAGTCCAGTACAATTCCCCAAATTACTCGCAGTTTACGCCGACTTCTGAATATGGATGATCCAGATATTGGCGATAACAGAGAGTTACAATTGTTACTACACAATGGTAGTGATGATGAAATGGACGCTTTGGAGGAAGCTAGACTTGCTGTAGAGCAGATTGTTATTCCTAAGGGTCAACCTGTGGAGTTACTACCCCGTTCTTCCCAAGTGCGGAAAATGCAGCATGAGTTAGTAGAACATTATCGCCTCAAATCCGACAGTTTTGGCGATGAACCAAATCGGCGGTTAAGAATTTATCCGGCTTAAGTTCTTGATCATTTTCCCCTTTTCTGCATTAAAAACCCAGGTTTAGTTACCCCACAAAAGTCCCCCATTGTCAAGGTGGGGAAACCGGAATCTAGTCCCCTCTCCTTAGCAAGGGGAGGGTTAGGGTGGGGTCAAGGGTAGGTTTTTTACATTAAGATTTATAATAGGGAAAGACAAGGCAGACAAGGAAGGAAAGTGGACAAGGAAGAAGAACCAAGAAAAATTAAAACCCATGAAGATTTAGGGATATATCAAAAAGCGTTTAATGCAGCAATGACAATTTTTGATTTATCAAAACAGTTTCCTGCGGAAGAAAGATATTCCCTGACTGACATACGTCGTTCTTCTCGTTCAGTGTGTGCGAATTTTGCAGAAGCTTGGAGAAAAAGAAGATATAAAGCCTCATTTATAGCTAAATTAAATGATTGTGAATCGGAAGCAGCCGAAACCCAAGTGTGGCTAAAATTTGCAGTGAAATGTCAATATATTTCCGTAGAGGAAGGAAGAGATTTATATAGTACATACAATCAAGTTTTAAGTGGATTAGTAAAAGTAAATTACCCACCACTTCCCTTTGGGTAAGTGGGGGCTTTTAAAGCCCAGAGTTTACCCGACTAAGTGTTAAATCACTACGATTTTCAGGTCATCTCACCTACAAATACGCAGCCAGTTTGTAGCCATGAGGTTAACAGTTAAACAGGCTTATTGGGTTAATCCAGTGCTGTTAGCGTAAAAAGCCTTTAAATCTTTGTCTAGGCTAACATTACCCGTAAGGAGGGACAATATGTCCAAAGTATTTGTTTTAGATACCAACTTCACGCCATTAAACCCAATTCATTCGGCGCAAGCTAGACAACTATTGAGAAACAAAAAAGCAGCAATTTATAGGCAATTCCCATTCACAATTATTCTCAAAAAATCCCGTCCTGAATCCCCAGTATCGTCGCTAAAGCTAAAGATTGACCCTGGTGCAAAGTTCACGGGAATGGTATTAGTTAATGATTTAACTGGCGAAGTTGTATTTGCTGCTGAATTAAAACATAGAGGCTTTGCAATTAGAGATGCTTTAACTTCTAGAAGACAATTAAGACGTTCTAGACGTGCAAGAAAAACTCGTTACAGACAACCAAGGTTTTTGAATAGAACCCGTCCAGAAGGATGGTTAGCACCAAGCCTACAAAGTCGGGTTGATAATATTAAAACTTGGGTTGAAAGATTGCGTAAACTCTCACCAATTCAGGCTATTAGCCAAGAATTAGTCAGGTTTGATATGCAGTTAATGGCTAATCCTGATATTCAAGGTAAGGAATATCAACAGGGAACTTTAGCTGGTTACGAAACCAGAGAATACTTGCTAGAAAAGTGGAGTAGACAATGTGCTTACTGTGGAGCGAAAGACGTTCCTTTTCAAATAGAACATATTCATCCACGAGCCAAGGGTGGTAGTAATTCAATTACGAATCTCACTTTAAGTTGTGAAAAGTGTAACACCAAAAAGGGAACGAAAGACATCAAAGATTTTCTCAAAAAAGATCCTTCAAAGTTAGAAAAAATCTTGAAGCAAGCCAAAAGACCACTGGCTAATGCAGCCGCAGTAAACACAACTCGTACTGCATTACTAGAAGTTCTAAAAGCAACCGGATTACCTGTAGAAACAGGTTCAGGAGGGTTAACAAAGTTTAATAGAAGTGAGCAGAATCTAGAGAAAACGCACTGGATTGATGCCGCTTGTGTTGGTAAATCAACGCCAATTCTCAATATCAAAGGTGTTAAGCCATTGCTAATTACAGCTAACGGTCACGGCTCTAGACAATCTTGTCGAACTGACAAATACGGTTTTCCGAGTAGGCACGTACCGAGAGAAAAAATACATTTTGGTTTTCAAACTGGTGATATCGCTAAAGCAGTTGTCACTACAGGTAAAAAGATTGGTACTTATGTAGGAAAAGTGGCTATTCGTTTAACTGGTAGTTTCAATATTTCTACTAAAAATGGATTGATTCAAGGAATATCACATAAGTTTTGTAAACGCATTCACGCAAAGGATGGTTATTCGTATGCAGTATAAAAGATTTGTTAATTACTCAACTGTCCCTCTCATTGTTTGTGCTGGCGCACAAAATTACTCAAGGGACGTTTCACAATTAACCCTCCATTCCTCCCATCACCAAACTGAGTACAGTTTTGGTGGGGGTCTCCTGGAGGAGGTTTAGATGATTAATCATCCAGAAAGTTGGTTAATAGGTAATAATTGAGTATTGTTCTCAATGGGAAATATAGATGACAGTGGCATAAAACTCGTTTGACAGATCCCAAAAGGGCTGAAAGATTATGGTTAGCTATTGCTGTAGCTACACTGTGGACTCTCTGAGTTGGTAGTGATATCAATCAACAGAGGCATAACTTCCTTGTCTACTTTCCCTCCTTGTCTTCCCAGTCTTACCCTGACGACAATGTAAAAAACCTACCCTTGTGAGAGGGTGGGGTAAAAACCTTATTTATCCTAGGAGTGCATTTTATGAAGTTTAATCGTAGTCAAGTTAAAAAATACCTGCAATTAGCTGATTTTACATCGCTTTTTATTGAAGAACTAGGTTGGGATTATGCTGATATTTCTCCTATTTATTTAAAGGTCAATGA
>NZ_JACJPZ010000073.1:0-17636 GCF_014696335.1 Dolichospermum sp. FACHB-1250 | reverse complement strand
CCCTCTCTCATGATTAAGCTGCGCTTAATATCCCTTGAAGGGTGTTTAATTTTTGCCCGCATTACATCCCCACCCTGTAGAGGGATGGGGTATTACGACGTTTTCTGATAAAAAAAGTATAAGACTTCATGGGAGACTCTTTGCTGTGTTTTTCGTGAATAATTCAACATTGCTGAAAAAATGATTGTCTTGGCTTTGAAATTGGGGTCTGCATCTGACTACGAATTTTCCTCATCCCTGTGCCAATTCCCAGTCTATTTGATCATCAAAACTATACATAAAAAGTGACGGTAACGCTTCATGAACATCACAGTTGAACAAGAAGAACTACGACTTTTAAGCCATATCTTGCAGACCAGATTAAAAGCAAAAGTGACCGATAGTCAGGATTTCCAGGTAAAATGCGCCATCAAAAATAATTTATTGATGATTCTCACCCAACACCCTCCAGGGGTGACAGTTGACACTCAGCAAGTTTTTGATCTGTTGGCACAAACATTACAATCCCAATTCAACTACAAAACTCAACATATCCAATTTTTCTTGAGAGTTTTTGGGGACAAGCTTCCCTATGCTAAATATTTCCTAGATTCTCCCATGCCGACAGTGGAGACAGAAGGGGAAACGGAAAGCACGAACCAGAAGGAAAAAGAAACTTCCTTTGTAATTAAATCATCACCACTCACAGAAACAGAAGCAGAAACAGAAGCAGAAACAGAAGCAGAAACAGAACTCATTCCTGATTCATTTATCTTCAGTCCCGAAGCGCCTTTTTTAAACTATTCCTCACCAGAATTAATTTTACACAATCTATCTCTGGATGAAAATGAATCCCAAGAAATTGCCGAAGAATCTTATCCTTTTGTTCATATCCCAGATCAACCGAAAAAAAGACATTTATGGCGATCATTTCCTCCTGCGTCTATAATTGGTACTATTGTATTTATCGTCCTCCTTTACCTTGGTGGTACTTTTGCTCTCCATAATGGTTGTGCAATTTTGGGGTGTAAAGAATTGCAAACAGCCAAACAATTTAAAAGTGAATATCGGCAACAGATCAAAAGTACCAAAACAGATTTAGAGTTATTAGCAATACAACAAAAACTAGATGCGGTAGTGGCAGATTTACAAAAAATACCTCAATGGTCTCCCCGTTATCGAGAATGTCAGGAATTAGTTGATACTCTTTCTCAAGAGTCCTTAAAAATTAACCAGGTGCTACTGGCTTTACGGACAGCAACATCTGTACAAAAAAGAAGTCTAAATCCCGCTAAAAGTTGGGCTGAATTACGTAGTAGACAAAATTTGTTGAGACAGGCAATCACCCGACTAAATACTGTTAAACATGAAAGTGAATTTTATCAATTAGTACAAGGGAATTTACCAGGGTATGAAAATAGTTTAAAGACTATTACCCAGCAGTTAATTAGAGAAGAAACATGGCTGAAAAAAATTGCTAGTGCTAAAACTTTGGGGGACGCAGCTATCAAAAGTCAAGCTACTGCTAAATCTACTACTGATTGGCAACAGGTAAAATTTAATTTACAGACAGCAATTAATACCTTAAAAACTATTCCTGAAGATAGTTTTGGTTTTCAAAATGCCAGTAAACTTTTAGCAGCCTATGAATCAAAAATAACTGTAGCAGATGATCACACCAAAAAAGAACAATTATCAACAATGTCCTCTCAACAACTTCTCGCCAGCATTAATCAAGTCAAAACCGATCTGAATAAAGCTTGTACCAGTAAAATTAAGATTTGTACTTTTAACATCGAGAACAATCAAATTAATGTTCGCTTAACTGTGGAATACAAAACTTTATTACAAACTAATAATCTGACAATGCGGCTTCACTACCAAAATTTGCAAAATGCTCTCAAAGTCATTAGTCAAAAATATCAACTTCCTGTATTTACTGAATAATTCAGTTTCAAACCCAAGTGATTTTGTAATGCTTGACGCATTTGAGTCACGGGAACTGTTTCTTGTTGTAACCAGATTTTTAAAGCCGCTGCACCTTGTTGTACGAGCATTTCTAAACCATCAATAGTTACTATCCCTTGTTTTTGGGCCAGGTGCAAAAATTTTGTTGGTTTAGGGATATATATTAAATCATAGGCGATGGCATTACCAGGTAAATAACCCATTTCTTGACTACTCAGTGGTGATTGTTCAACATGGGGATACATTCCTATGGGGGTTGTATTTACTAACAGGTTAGTTTGGTGAAGTAGATTTGGTAATTCTGTCCATTCATGCACTTGGAATTTATCTGCAAAGGGTGAATTTTGCCAACTTTGTCGAAATGCTTGTAATTTCTGTAAATTCCGCCCCACAACGTGAATTTCTGCTAAACCAAGTTGAATGCAACCAGCAACAACAGCCCTTGCAGCACCACCATTCCCTAAAATTACCGCTTTTTTCTGACTCCAATCTTGCTGATATGTTGTTTGTAAAGGAGCGATAAATCCTTCTACATCTGTATTTGTACCGAACCATTTATTACCTTGATTCACGACGGTATTTACAGCACCAATAGCCTGGGCAATAGGGGAAATTTCGGATAATAAAGGTAATATTGCTTGCTTATGAGGAATTGTGATACTAAAGCCTACAACACCAATACTAGCAAAACCTGCGATCGCTGTTGCTAAATTTTCTGGGGCAATGGCAAAAGGTAAATATACATAATCTAATCCCAGTTTAGTCAAAGCGGCATTGTGCATTAATGGTGACAGAGAATGTTCTATAGGGTGTCCAATTACTCCCAAAATTTTAGTTTTTCCGGTAATCATTTGTATTAGTTGTTGGTTGTACATTTAAAAAGCGGTTAGAAACCGCATCTACACAGGCAAAACCCACCTGTGTGGGTGATAATTAATTTAATTTACATAATTTAATTTACATAATTTACAATTGTTCACAGTAACTTAATATTTTTTGGCAATATGCAAACAAGTATCGCTCCTTTGACAAATCCAATTCCTGGTCAATACTGGCAATGGCGTGGACACAAAGTGTATTATGTACAAGCAGGAGAACCGCAAGTGCAACGTCCACCCTTACTATTAGTACATGGTTTTGGTGCGTCCACAGACCATTGGCGTAAGAATATCACAGAATTGAGTGCAGACTTCCAAGTATTTGCCATTGACCTATTAGGATTCGGACGTTCAGCAAAACCTAAATTGCAGTATAGCGCCGATTTGTGGCGGGACCAACTCCATGATTTTATCAATCAAGTCATTGGTCAAAAAACAATTTTAGCAGGTAACTCCTTGGGAGGATATGCTTGTTTATGCGTTGCCTCTCAACGTTGTGATAGTGCTGCTGGTGTAGTATTACTTAACAGTGCAGGTCCTTTTTCTCCAGCAGAAAATCAAATTCAACCTGCTGCAAATCCCCTCAAAAAACTTTTAGGAAACGCCATCAAATGGTGTTTTAAACAACGGTTAGCACAGTCTTTGTTATTTGAATATACGCGGCAAAAATGGGTAATTCGGCGCACCTTAGAAAAGGTTTATCTTGACAAAAATGCAGTTACAGATCAATTAGTCGCAGAAATTCAACGTCCTGCTTATGATCCGGGAGCCTTAGATGTATTCATTTCTGTTTTTAGCACTCCTCAAGGGGAGAAAGTTGATGTTCTACTCAAACAATTAAATTGTCCTTTATTGCTATTATGGGGAGAAGCAGATCCTTGGATGAAAGCCAGAGAACGTTCTCAGAAATTCCATGAATATTATCCCCAATTAACAGAATATTTTCTCATAGCTGGTCATTGTCCCCATGATGAAATCCCTGAACAAGTGAATAGACACTTACGTAATTGGGTAATTAGTTTGCATTAAAATTAAGATGGGTGGCATCTTCTTTAAGATATATTTCCTTAGTGATAACTTGGTAATAGCAAATTTTAATTTTAATAATTACCTCTTGAGACTCAGGTATATAAATCGAAAAACCTTAACAATAAGAATATCACCCATCTTCATAAAATTAAAATTCTAGATATAATGACACAATCTGTAGAGACAAAACCACAAATTCAGGAATTGCGTAAACTACTGGCAGGTATTGAATGTGGAATGTTAACCACAATTGATGATGATGGTAGTTTACATAGTCGCCCCATGTCAATATGGAATGAAATTGATCATAATGGTACACTTTGGTTTTTCACTTTAGCTAATTCCCATAAAGTCGTAGAAATTGAACATCATCAACAAGTAAACGTCAGTTTTTCTGCACCTAATCAACAGCGATATGTTTCTATACTAGGTTCAGCACAATTAATAAGAGACCGCGATAAACTTCAAGAAAAATGGCAGCCAAAATTAGAAATTTGGTTTCCCCAAGGGATAGATGAACCTGATATTGCTTTACTAAAAGTAAAAGTTAATAAAGTAGATTATTGGGAAAGTTCCTCTAGTTTTAGTCCGCAAACAATTAGTTTTTTATAGTTTTTTAGAACTATGACACCGTTAAATTCTCATCTCTAATAGCCAAGCCAAAATACCCAGATCCCCAACTTCCTCAAGTAGTTGGGGAGATAGGTTTAGATATAGGCTAAATCATCCTAAAAATAACTTATATGCAGGATTATCACTTTCATGCAAATAGCTATAACCAAGAGTATCTAAAAATGATTGCCATTCTGTCATTTCATGGGGAGGAACTTGCATTCCTACTAAAATGCGTCCATAATCTGCGCCATTATTGCGATAATGAAATAAGCTAATATTCCAATCAGGAGACATAGAACTGACAAATTGCATTAAAGCACCGGGACGTTCAGGAAATTCAAAGCGATAAAGTAATTCATTTTCTGCTAGGGGAGAATGTCCTCCTACCATGTGACGTAAATGCAGTTTTGTTAATTCATCATCTGTTAGATCTATGGTTTTTAAATCGTGAGATTCAAAGTTTTCAACCATTTTTGCTGCGTCTGCACGATTTTCTATTTGCACACCCACAAAAATATGCGCTTCTTTTTCGTTAGCAATACGATAATTAAATTCAGTTAAATTCCGTTTACCAATACATTCACAAAACTTTCTTAAACTGCCTCTTTCTTCGGGAATTTTAACTGCAAAAATAGCTTCTCGACGTTCTCCAAATTCTGCTCGTTCAGCCACAAAACGCAACCGATCAAAATTCATATTAGCGCCACAAGCAACAGCGACCAGGGTTTGATTGGCAATTTTTTCTCTTTCTGCATAGACTTTTGCCGCAGCGATCGCCAATGCCCCCGCAGGTTCTAAAATAGAACGAGTATCCTCAAAAACATCTTTAATGGCCGCACAGGTGGCATCTGTATCCACTAAAATAATTTCATCTACATATTGTTGACATAAACGGAAGGTTTCTTCTCCCACTTCCCGCACCGCTACCCCGTCAGCAAATAAACCCACCTGAGACAACCGCACTCTTTCACCAGCTTGCAGTGATTGATACATAGCGTTAGCGTCCACAGGTTCAACACCAATAATTTTAATATCGGGACGCAAGCGTTTAACATAAGCAGCAATACCGGAAATCAAACCACCACCACCAATGGCCACAAAAATGGCGTGAATAGGTTGTTGATATTGTCGGAGTATTTCCATACCAATTGTTCCCTGGCCAGCAATGACATCAGGATCATCAAAGGGATGTATAAAAGTTAATCCCTTTTCCGCTTCTAATTGGCGAGCGTAAGCGTAAGCATCATCATAATTATTACCATATAGTATTACTTCCCCTCCCCTGGCTTTGACTGCATTAATTTTTACTTGGGGTGTAATCACTGGCATGACAATAATTGCCTTTGTTCCCAAGCGACTAGCAGCTAAAGCTACACCTTGGGCGTGATTTCCCGCAGAAGCCGCTATGACACCCTGCTTCAGTAAATCTGGTGTGAGATTGACCATTTTATTATAAGCGCCCCGTAATTTGAAGGAGAAGACTGACTGCATATCTTCCCGTTTCAGTAGGAGTTTGTTATTAATACGCTGGGAGAGATTGGGGGCATATTCGAGGGGTGTTTCCTGAGCTACATCATAGACACGGGCGGTAAGGATTTGTACTAAATAGTCGCAATACATATCAAGGAGTGCATTTCGGGTTGGTTGTTAATTGTACCGCTTGTTGGGTCTTTTGGTGGCAGGTTTTTACAAAAAGATTTCGCCTCTGTAATTAGCGTCAATGTGCTAATAATTATTATTATGATCATATCCCGTGGTGCGGGCATCTTGCCCGCTATAATCATAAAAATCCCGTAGTGCGTGGATCTTGCCCGCTAAAAGTGTTCCTAACTCTTATGGTAATCCGCTGTAAAATATATCCATAGTGATTGTGTTTAAGAATACCCTGGGGCAATCACAGATTAATATTGACAATTACAATCAATAGTAAATCCAATCTCTGCGATCGCTTTTCCCATATCTTTAAGTAAAAATTCCTATACTATATTACCATTTAATGACATCTCATCATATTAGGTATATTAAGTAAAGTAGATTTAGGGTTAGTTGTTAATTTTACCCCTTGTTGTCCAGATGGTGCATTTAATGTGATGGAGTTTTGAGTTCTGAGGATGAAATTTTGGCTTCTGAGAATCAGGTTACGAGTTCTCAGCAGGGAGTTTTGAGTTCTGAGTACAGGTTTGGAAGTTCTGACTACAGGATTTTGAGTTTTGAGGACGGAGTTTTGATTTTTAAGTACGTAGTTGTGAGTTTTGAGCATAAAGTAAAGTTTTGACTTATTGATCATTCCTGTTTTTCAGACAATATCATCATATCAATCTTTTGCTCCCTATATTAGTCAAGGCGAAAATTTTGATATCTTAACTTTTCATGCCCTTCTACTCCAATATAGAATAGTAAATAGACTTCATATACATTACTAATTAAGCGTAATTCCCAATGACCACTAAACGACATTACCACATTATTACCTTCGGTTGCCAAATGAATAAGGCCGACTCCGAGCGCATGGCTGGTATTTTAGAAGACATGAACTTTGAGTGGTCAGAAGACCCAAATCAAGCAGATGTAATCCTTTACAACACTTGCACCATTCGGGATAATGCGGAACAAAAGGTATATTCTTATTTGGGTAGACAGGCCAAACGCAAGCATGAACAACCTGATTTAACTTTGATTGTTGCTGGTTGTGTCGCTCAACAGGAAGGAGAAGCTTTATTGCGACGAGTACCCGAATTAGATTTAGTTATGGGACCACAACACGCTAACCGTCTCAAAGATTTGCTAGAGTCTGTTTTTGAGGGTAATCAAATTGTCGCTACGGAAGAAGTTCACATTTTTGAAGATATCACCCAACCCCGTCGGGATAGTCAGGTAACAGCTTGGGTAAATATTATTTATGGCTGTAACGAACGTTGTACTTATTGCGTAGTTCCCAACGTGCGCGGTGTGGAACAGTCCCGTACACCGGAGGCGATTAAGTATGAAATCGAACAGTTAGGAAAACAAGGTTACAAAGAAATTACGCTGCTGGGTCAAAATATTGACGCTTATGGTCGAGATTTACCTGGTTCTACTCCCGAAGGTCGTCATCTGCATACATTGACAGATTTACTTTATTATGTACATGATGTGCCGGGAATAGAAAGAATAAGATTCGCTACTAGTCATCCTCGTTATTTTACAGAAAGATTAATTAAAGCTTGTGCTGAATTACCGAAAGTGTGTGAACATTTCCATATTCCCTTTCAATCTGGAGATAATGAGCTTTTAAAAGCAATGTCACGGGGCTATACTCATGAAAAATATCGCCGAATTATTGATACTATTAGAGAGTATATGCCGGATGCGTCAATAAGTGCTGATGCCATTGTGGGTTTTCCGGGTGAAACAGAAGCACAATTTGAAAATACTTTGAAATTAGTAGAAGATATCGGTTTTGATTTATTGAATACCGCTGCTTATTCACCCCGTCCCGGTACACCTGCTGCTTTGTGGGATGATCAAATCAGTGAAGAGGTAAAAAGCGACAGATTGCAAAGATTAAATCATTTAGTTAATATTAAAGCAGCCGAGCGATCGCAACGTTACTTTGGACGCATTGAAGAAGTATTAGTAGAAGCTGAAAACAGTAAAGACAAAACCCAGGTCATGGGAAGAACCGGGGGAAATCGTCTCACATTCTTTACAGGTGATATTAATTGTCTAAAAGGTAAAATAGTCAAAGTCAAAATTACCGAAGTTCGTCCTTTTAGTTTGACAGGAGAAGCGATAGAGGTTCGTCAAGCCGCAACAGTTTAATAGAAATACTTAATAGGAATATAAGAGTATGGTGTAAGAGGGTGGTAGAAAAATTATGATTTATGTATCAAATATTTTTACCCCTCCCTAACCCTCCCCTTGTTAAGAGGAAACTAGATTTTCCTGTTAAGGGAGGTAAAAATCAGGAGACACTACTTTTAAAACATCCTCTCAGCAAACCCGGTCTTTTGATGATCATAGGACCTATGCAACTGTCACAAAAAATGATCATCCTTTATTTGTAGTCAGGGATTTAGCCCTGATCTTATTTCCGTAACTTATCGCAGAAAGAACTAAAGTTCTTACTACAATCAGGTTTTAGCCTAGTTGTTTTTGATGATCAAATTAACTCAAATCCTTATCTAGCAATTATTTGAAGATTTAATTTAGTCATTTAACGTAGCCACTCAGCACCAAAATTTTTACAATAGTTTATACACAATACTATTTATTAAGAATATAATTTAAACAGCTTTATAGTCTGATTCAAGGTCGCAATTCTACTCAAGTGTAATTTGTATGACAAATATAATCCCAAAAAAGAACCGGATTCTGTCACTGGTAAATCACGGTTATATGACTGTGTCCATTAGTCTTGTCCTGTTTTGTGGTGTGAGTGTGGTTATTGACTGCAACCGTGTTTTAGCAAAAGACACTGTAGTAAAAATTGCCCAATCATCAGTGAAAACAAAGGAAAATGCAGAACGGCTTTTTGAAGAGGGAATGACACTTTATCAAGAAGGTTCAGCAGAGTCCTTGCGACAAGCAATTCAAAAATGGCAAGAGGCTAGATTACTGTATCAGGCTGTGGGAGATCGCAGTGGAGAAGCTACCACTCTCAATAATATCGGTCGTGTCTACGATGATTTAGGAGCAAAGCAAAAGGCACTGGACTTTTATAACCAAGCTTTACCCATACTTAGGGCTGTGGGAGATCGCGGTGGGGAAGCTATCACTCTCAGTAATATCGGTGCTGTCTACGATGCTTTAGGAGAAAAACAAAAAGCACTGGACTATTACAACCAAGCTTTACCCATACATCGGGCTGTGGGCGATCGCAGTGGAGAAGCCACCACTCTCAATAATATCGGTGCTGTCTACGATGATTTAGGAGCAAAGCAAAAGGCACTGGACTTCTACAACCAAGCCTTACCCATACTTAGGGCTGTGGGCAATCGTCCTATGGAAGCAAGCACTCTCAATAATATTGGTCTTGTCTACTCTGATTTAGGAGCAAAGCAAAAGGCACTGGACTTCTACAACCAAGCTTTACCCATATTTAGGGCTGTAGGAGATCGCGGTGGGGAAGCTACCACTCTCAATAATATTGGTCTTGTCTACTCTGCTTTAGGAGCAAAGCAAAAAGCACTGGACTATTACAACCAAGCTTTACCCATACTTAGGGCTGTGGGCGATCGGTCTATGGAAGCTACTACTCTCAGTAATATCGGTGTTGTCTACTCTGATTTAGGAGAAAAACAAAAAGCACTGGACTATTACAACCAAGCTTTACCCATACGTCGGGCTGTGGGAGATCGCCGTGGAGAAGCCACCACTCTCAATAATATCGGTGGTGTCTACTCTGATTTAGGAGCAAAGCAAAAGGCACTGGACTTTTTCAACCAAGCTTTACCGTTAATGCGGGCTGTGGGCGATCCCTATGGAGAAGCTACCACTCTCAATAATATTCGTACATTAAGAGGATTTTAAGTAGAGTTTTGCAACTAGGACTTATGTAACTGTCACAAACAATGATCATCCTTTATTTGTAGTCAGGGCTTTGGCTCTGTGTTCTTATAGTTGATCAAATTACCTCAACCCAGTTTTAAAGCTAACTTATGTTTTGGGAATTGTAAAGTTTAATTGCAAAAATTTCCAATTCAATTTAAAATTGTTATTCTAATAATTGAAGCCGATCAGGCTTCCCTGGCAGATAAAACAGCTAGAGAGAAGAAAAGAGAAGTAACACAAGTTAAGCAAGAGGTAAAATCGCTGTTTAATTCACATCTGTCTAGTCAACAGACAACGACACCCAACGCGAAAGCTGATATTCCCTCAGATGAATGAAAATCAGGGGGCGCTGTTACTGGTTTCCATCGCTTGTTTATCGAGTTGGTGAAAGGTAGTACATCCCTGGCTAGAGTTAACAAGAAAGGGGAATCAACAAGCGAGTAGATGTGGGTGTTGTTGTTTGTTTATAAGTTTCTTTGTATTAAAATTAAATAGAAAAAGCGAAATAATAGTGAAATAATAGTGAAATAATAGTTATCTGCATCAGCAGATCCAGAATTAGGGTATTTTCGGGGTAATTTTTCTTAATTTATTTGTAAGTAATAATACATCATCTTCTCCTCCTCCCTTGCCGGTTGGGGGTGGATTATTGTATCTTATGTAGATTATTAGTTATCTGTCTAAAATTGCGGGGATTAGGGTAGAACCTGTTTTTAATTCGAGTATGGAAAGATGATGAAAAAAAACCTGACTTTATTTGCTTTCACTCTGGGAATTGCTTTTATAAATCCATTTTCGTCAGTTTTAGCCCAAGTTCCGATTCCACAGCCCATAGAAGCCCCTCCAGCTACCCCCGAAACACCACCCGCAGGTTTACCACCGCTGCAAAAGGTGGACATAGATACTGTTTGTACTCCTCAAAATTGCTTGGGTTGGGACGAACAACTTTGGGGTCAACAGGGAGATAAACAATCACTACTAACTGCAATAGATAACAGTTTAGGTTATCTGGAAGGCAATAGAGCGATCGCAGCTTATCAAACTTACCCAATTACAGAAATTACTTTAGATCGGGTACGTCGGAGTTTGATAAGATTTCGGGAAGTGGTAATTAATTCTCAGTCAGCAGCAGAATTACAGGCCGCTGTGCGTCGGGACTTTGTCTTTTACCAGTCTATAGGCAATGATAATCGGGGGACTGTGAAATTTACAGCTTATTATGAACCTGTGTATACTGCTAGTCGAGTCAGGACTTCTGTATATAAGTATCCTCTCTATCGTCTACCCAAGGACTTTCAGAAATGGCCCAAACCCCACCCGAAACGGATTGATTTGGAAGGGAAAAATGGTTTACTAGGTAATAGAAGCAGGTTAAAGGGTTTAGAAATTGTCTGGTTTAGTAATCGTTTAGAACCATACATGATTCATATTCAAGGTTCTGCCCAAATTAGATTAACTAATGGCCAAAGAACATCTGTTGGTTATGCTGGGGGAACGGATTATCCCTGGACGAGTATCGGTAAAGAATTGGCAAAAGATGGTAAACTACCCCTGAGCGGCTTAACTATGCCGAAATTAATTAGTTATTTCCGGCAAAATCCTAGACAGTTAAGCAATTATTTACCACGTTGGGAAAGGTTTGTTTTCTTTGCGGAAACTAACGGTAGACCTGCTACGGGTAGTCTTCTCATACCTGTAACCGCTGAACGTTCTATTGCTACAGACAAAGCTATTATGCCACCGGGAGCATTGGCACTAATTGTCAATTCCTTTCCCTACCCTAATAGTAGTGGCAAGTTGGAATCTCGTCTAGTGAACCGTTTTGTTTTAGATCAGGATACCGGTAGTGCAATTAAAGGACCAGGAAGAGTTGATTATTTTATGGGTTCTGGTCAATTAGCCGGCGATCGCGCTGGTATTTCTGGCGGTAATGGTTTACTATTTTATTTATTACTAAAAGAGTAAGCAATAGCCAAGAGGCAAGAGAAAAACTTTATTTTCTGCCTCTTGGGGATGCTATGTCAATCTTTCTTAATAAGGTGGATAATCAAGTTCATCATCATCTGCATAAACATAGGAATTACTAATACCAGCCATTTCCGCTTTAGAACTTTCTGGTTTAACTACTTCCTTGCCAAATTCTTTGTATTCTTCAAAAGCTTTATGAATCATTTCCGATTCTGGGGAATCTGAAGCAATCATATAATCTGTAAAGTTTGCGACTGTAGGATGTTTATAATCTACAGTTGAAGCCACTAAGGCTGTATTCGGTTCAATTCCTCTTTCTTCTGCTTCAATTATCGGGCAATAAATGCCATGGGCATGAAATAATGGACCTTTGGGAGTGACTGGTTTTTTTTGAAACCCAGCATAAGCTTTTTCTAATTCTCCTGCAAAACCGCCTGTAATTCTCCCCTGTTGATATTCCGCGTAATTTTTCCCAAAACTAGCACAAGCTGAACCACTCAGAGTTAATTGTAATGGTAATTGGTGCAAAAACTTTTTATCTTCACCGACTAAAAAAATTATATGCCGGGTAAAGGTTTTAAATTTCAGTTTATCCGCTAAAAAAGCATCGTAATTATCTTTAAAAGTTCCTAATTTAATTCCCGTTTCTCGGTCTTTCACAGATAACGGACCACGACGGACTATAACTAGTCTGGGCGTAGTCGTCAGAAATACTGTATCTACTTCTCCAGAACTAAAGGTGTGCTGAATCTCTTGCCAATTATCATCGGGTTTAAAGCCAACAGCTTGGGCATTTTCGCGTTTAATCGCTAAGCCATAACTTTGTAAACCGTCTTCACCATAGCGAGGACTGAGCATTTGACACCAAGGGATTACTTGGGACGGTGGGGCGTTAAATTTTTCGTCTTCAAAGTCAAATTTGGCAGATGCTTTCATGATTTTAGAATATCAAAGTGTTTAATTTTATAACTTTATCTTTTGTACCATATTTTGTACCATATATCTGACTATATTTTTGTTATTTAAACTCAATACATAAGATCGTAGTCAGAACCTGAGTCCTATCTTCAAGACGCTACGGGAACACTTATTAGGGCTAAAGCCATGACTACAAACAAATCATATTATAATTTTTTGTGACACTTGGGTAAGTCCCATCTAAGTTAGATTATAACAATTAATTAACCACAAAGACAGGTTCAGGGAAGGTGTCACCAAAGAGTAGGAGAGGAAGGATGTTTTGTGATGAAATAAAAAAGCTCTTAACCCCCTGGTTATACAAACCGGGAGTTTAAAAGGAGATAAGTATAGATTTACAACCTTTGTAGTAGATTTATACCGTGTGTATCAGTACCACAGGTGTTAAATAAATTGAATTTCTCCGCTAATTGTTGTACTTCCTCGGTTTCCACAATACTAGGTTTCCATGGTTTGGGATTAGTGTAAGCGTAGAAAGTCTCCACACCATCAATTCCGTTATCTACGGCCGCAGGAATTAGATCAAAATGCGATCGCTTATACCGGGCTGGGTGAGCAAGTACGGCTAATCCCCCCGCTTCTTGAATGGCTCTAATCACGTTATTTGCTTGATAAGGTTTACCCACCGCAGGTATTTTTTGTAAATAAGGTTTCATGCTGGGGTGTTCTGACTCAAAAGCATAAGCCAAAATATGGACCTCAGTATCTAGCAAATTGGCGTTAATTTCCGCACCACTCCACAGGTATGGAGTATGTGTATCTGGATTACTGCATTTCCACGCTTCTAACCAGGAATTGGCTGCTTGATAGCCATCAATACTATGATGATCGGTGATTGCTAGACCTTTTAAGCCAATTGCGATCGCTTGACTCATCAATTCACTAGGTTCTAGCCTACCATCGGAGTGAACTGTGTGCATATGAAAATTAAATAATTGGGGACAACTTTGAGCATCAATATGTTGGAATACTTGCTTTAGTAGTTCCTTGGAAACAGTAGTCCGGGCAAAATTTATAACCATAACCCCTCTACACAAAAATTACATTTTTCTCAAAACAGGTCTTACTTAATAAGTGAGATATAACGAATACCGCTAATTGGTAATTACAGATACTTCTTTAACTACACCAATGGATTTTTGCAATATGTCAATAGTATCTTAGCAAATATTAACGCTGAAAACGATGAGTATTTTTGATTACTTCCATAAGGGAATCTAAAGTTTGTATATGACAACTTATTATCCTGCTACAGATAACAGAGGAATTGACCACAGTTGTTTTCAAAGTATAAAAAAATTATAAATTTCTACTACACGAACAAAGTCAATCTATGGGAACTTAGCAAAAATTCAGGTTTTCAAACCCATGAAGATGGGTTTTATGTGTATATTCAAATATAGGTAATTTAGACTTTTTACCTTACAATAAGGCGACTAATTCACCTGTTCCAGTTATAACCTCACCAATTACATAAGCGGGAATATCCTGAGATTCAAAATGAGTAATTAGCTGTTCTGCTTGTTGGGGTGGAACTAATAATACAAAACCAATACCCATGTTAAATGTATTATACATAGCCTCAGCACTAACAGAACCAGCCGCAGCTAACCAACGAAAGACCGGGGGAATAGTCCAACTTTCGGGTATGATTTTAATCGCTTGACCCGGATTTAAACATCTAGGTAAATTTTCTGGTAAACCACCACCAGTAACGTGCGCCATACCATGAACTTCTAAACCAGATTGTAATGCGGCTAAAACAGATTTAACATAAATGCGTGTAGGCGTGAGGAAAGTCTCACCAATAGATTTTCCATTAAATAAGTCTGGTGTATCGGTCCATGAGAAACCGCTATCACCGACAATTTTTCGGACTAAACTCAACCCATTGCTATGGACACCTGCACTAGCCAAACCTATAGCTACATCTCCTATTTGCACCTGAGAACCGTCTAACATTCGGCTTTTTTCGACAATTCCCACACAAAAACCCGCCAAGTCATATTCACCAATTTGGTAAAAACCGGGCATTTCCGCCGTTTCTCCCCCTAATAAAGCTGAACCGGCTAATTTACAACCTGTAGCTATTCCTGCAACTACCTGAGTTAATTGTTCTTTGTCTAATTTACCCGTAGCTACATAATCAAGAAAGAATAAAGGTTCTGCACCTGATGTTAAAACATCATTAACGCACATCGCCACCAAATCTATACCCACAGTATCATGACGGTTGAGAATTTGGGCTATTTTCAATTTTGTACCCACACCATCTGTACCAGAAACCAAAACTGGTTCTTTGTAACCCGTGGGGAGTTGAAAGCAGCCACTAAAGCCGCCTAAACCGCCTAAAACCTCTTTTCTAAAGGTGCTATGAACCAAATTGCGAATTTGGTCTACAAAAGCTCTACCTGCTTCAACATCAACGCCTGCATCCCGATAATCCATGCTTAACTATACCGTTATCAATTGATTATTTAGGTTATGATTATCACACAATTTATTAATCTAGATCAATTATTGTATCCTAAATAATCAATCATTAGTAATAAAAATCTGGTAAATTAAGTGAGCAAGGAAATAACTCAATTTTATTATACAGCCCAGCACAAACCCAATCAATTAATTTATGGAAGTGGGCAAACTGCGGTAATTACGGGATGGACTGTAAAAGAAGCAATATATAAACACTTGCAAAAGAATGAATATGCTGTAATAGGACAACTATATTCACCAACTAGAGGTATAAATTTATTAATTCGTAACCTATTGCTAAATCCTCATGTCCGATACTTAGTTATTCTCAATGCTACCAAGGAAGATAAAAACGCGGGTGCTTGTCAATGCTTAGGTGATTTTTTCCGTCATGGTGTAGAAGAAAGTATTAGTGATATTGGGCGAAAATCTTGGGTAATTCGTTCTTTGATTCCGGGTTATATTGATATTGATATTGATATAAATGCCTTAGAAAAATTACGTCATTCTGTAGAAATTCAAGAAGCGATATCAATTTCTGATGCTGTTGAAAAAATCAAATATTATGGAAATAAAGAAATAGTTGCACCTTGGGGAACACCATTACAATTTCCCATGAACATAGTTGAATCAAATGTCTTTCCAGGAACACGCTATGGACACAGAATAGAAGGTAAAACCATCGCTGAAACTTGGGTAAAAATCATTCATAGAATTAAAACAACCGGAACAATAAGACCAACAGGTTATGATGGAACATGGCAGGAATTAATAGATTTAATGGCAATTATTACCGATGAACCCGATAATTTTTACTTTCCAGAACCCAATTATTTACCAATAGATAGAAGTTTTTTAGAAGAATATATTTCGCAAATTTTAGATAATACAACTAATCAAGAAGGGGTAAAATACACCTATGGACAACGATTACGTTCTTGGTTTGGAAGAGATCAAATTGAACAGGTAATTGAAAAATTAGCTCATGATATTAATTCCGCAAGGGCTGTAATGTCCTTATGGGATGCTAGTCAAGATCATAATGATAATCCACCTTGTTTAAATCATATTTGGGTAAGGATAGTTGATAATGAACTATCTTTAACTGCCACCTTCAGAAGTAATGATATGTTTTCAGCTTGGCCAGCAAATGCCATGGGATTAAGGGCTTTACAAAAGTATATTTATAATGCTTTAATTAATAAAACCGATCATATATTAAAAATGGGGGCATTAATTACCATTAGTCAAAGCGCCCATATTTATGATGATTGTTTTGAAAATGTCGCCAATATAATTTCATCTCAATATAGTAAAATTGCTCAAAGAAAAGACTATTTTGATCCTGCGGGTAGTTTCATTATTACCATTCAGAATAATCAAATTATTGTCGAACATACAACTCCTGGTTCTGGAGAAGTAGTTAATTGTTATTCCGGTAAATCTGCACATAAACTTTCCCAGCAAATATTCACAGATTCTCCTGGTTTACAAGTTTCCCATGCCATGTATTTAGGAGTAGAATTACAAAAAGCGGAAATGGCTTTTTTAATGAAAGAACAGTTTATTTATGAGCAGGATAAACCTTTGAAAAAGAATACAATTTTAAAATCTTGACGCTCCCCGCCCTATAGAGGGACGGTGATTCTTGTTTCAATGAGCAACCTTACTCAAACTTGTTACCAAGTCTCAGCAGAGGGTAATCTCTCCACAAGCGTTATTAGTTCCGGTGCGCCCGACGGTACTTAAATCATAGCCACTTTGTCTTAGTGCTTTAGTGAGAATGTTAATTGCAGCATTGTGGTCACGGTCAAGTATGCACCCACATTTACAAACATGACTTCTAACTGATAGGGATTTTCTAACTATTTCTCCGCAATTAGAACAATTTTGAGAAGTATATTGTGGTGCAACAGGTACAACCACACGCCCATAGACTTTACCAAAATATTCTAACCATTGAGTAAACAATGACCAAGAAATTTTAGATTTTAGATTTTAGATTTTAGATTTTAGATTTTAGATTGGGAATTTTCGGTACAAGTAGGGGGCAACGGCCGTTGACCCCTACAATTTCAGGGCGGAACTAATCCAAAATTGCTAATCTAAAATCCCCAAGCTCCACACTTGAGGGTGGAGTCAATCCAAAATCCAAAATCGTAAATCCAAAATCCACTGACCATCCAGCATCACTAATTGATTTGGCTAATTTGC
>NZ_JACJPZ010000072.1:0-19305 GCF_014696335.1 Dolichospermum sp. FACHB-1250 | reverse complement strand
CCCTCTCTCATGATTAAGCTGCGCTTAATATCCCTTGAAGGGTGTTTAATTTTTGCCCGCATTACATCCCCACCCTGTAGAGGGATGGGGTATTACGACGTTTTCTGATAAAATGTATGCTTATTCCTCTGGGCGCCTCTGCGTGAGAAAAAAATTTAGATGCGTAATAGCTTACAGCAGGTAGATTCCATTATAATTGAGGCAGAGCCTCAAAATTACGTTCCCAGACTCCGGCTGGGAACGAGATAAATGTGATAAATGTGATTAAGGATGAGGAGAATTTTGGAAAATGGCTTGGTTTTGAAACCAATCCTTACCCACCTGGATACTAATATCTGAACCAATATTACCAGTGCTTTCTACGCGCACTTCCCCAAATCCCAAAAGACTACGTAATGATTCCGCACTATTTCCATCTCCTTGTTGTGCTACAATGTGAGTTACCTCTAAGGGTTGTCCCCAGGGTTTAGAGATAAAAACATTGGTATATCCGGCTTTTTCCAATGTTCTAATTAGGGGACGCAATTGTGAGCGATCGCTCCCTGTACTGTCTTGAATAGCCACACGCAAATGACTAGGATCACTGGACTGTAGTTCTGTTTTCCCTTCTAAATCAAAATGCTGGGATACTAATTTACCAATAGCTCGTCGATCTGGTACCCAGTAGCTGGCATCAAACTCACGGTTTTCACTAAAGCGCCCAGGTAACATTAACATTTGCATATTTGAGCGACTGGTTTTTGAGCCAAAACCCACCAGTGCTATTAATTCTTCAACGGATAAGTTGGTATCAATATTTTCCTTAACAACATTGAGAATTTCCGGTACTCGCGTGAGAGTTTTCGGGTTGAGAGTTTGTTCAATTAACGAACGTAACACCATTTGCTGACGCTGAATCCGACCAATATCGCCCAACTCATCATGACGATAACGTAATAATTGTAACGCTTGTTCACCGTTAAGATGTTGTTGACCTGCTTTTAAATTAATATATAAATGCTGAGAATCATCCCGATATTTCATATCTTTGGGGACATAGATATTGACCCCACCCAAAGCTTCAATTAACTTACTAACTCCTAAAACATTAATGCGTACATAGCGATCTACCCCAACTCCGCCCAAAAGATTACTAACGGTTTTCGCTGTTAAAGCCGGACCTCCCTCCACATTAGCAGCATTAATTTTTTTCATTCCATGGCCTTCAATTTCTGTGCGGGTATCTCTAGGAACAGAAAGCATGACTATTTTGTTTGTCTCTGGATCAAATTTGATCAACAACATGACATCAGAAAGACCGTCAAAAGAATTAATTTGGGGTAAATAACCGAGACTTTTGCTATCAACGGGGGGGTTCTGTATGTCTGGGGGTAGTACACTCATACCCATGAGTAGGATATTTACAGGACGAGTTAATTGAGAAAATTGTAACCCATTTCCAGAGATGCGATCGCCATCAAATACTGCTTCTTCCTGGGGACTAAGTTGAGCTTGTTGCAAAGGTGTACTTTCCCAAGAAACAGCCAACAGCGCTCCTGCAAGTCCTGATACTATAGCAATCCCTCCCATGCCCACCGTAAACCATAGCCACCGTCCCGATTTTGACGGGCGAGAAATTTTCCCCCTATATTTAGCTTTTGCGGCTCTTTTTTGTGCGGCTGATGTTTTTTGACTAGTCACAGACTTCCTCTCACCTACGATTTTGAATAACGTAAATTTGCCGACTCAATAGATCTAAAACAAATCAGACTATGATAGCTAATTTTTGATTAAGTTTGCTATGGGGAAGGCCTAAATACAATAATCTTCAACTAACTTCATTTTTATTGAAAAGTTCAGTAGTTCTTTCTTGGCCTTTGCTTATTCCCGAACATCCATATCAAAGCCAATGCGGTAGACAAACGGCTCACAGTTAGTTATTCTCGACTACTCCGACCTTTGTAGAGAGTCCACAGAGACGGAAAAAAAGCCGATAATGGGAATCAAACAGAAAATTAGTTGTGTTTTCGGGACATCTGTATCTTTTGCTGGCTGGCTATCCATAGTGGTTGATGTGATCATAAACTAAAGATGGTGAATAAAAGTCATTAAGCTAGAGCTAGTCCTAATCTGACAATTTTCAAGACAAAGCTATAGTTCTGCGGACAAAAATCAATATATTTTAGTTAAAAAAATCAACTACTTGATATATAATCCTAAGATATCAAGTATCAAGTATTAAATTAAGACTATTGCCGACACGAAAACCCAGCAATGATAGTGGTAGTTTTTTTCAAAACTTTCACAAAAGAAAGATGGCTGCGCCGTCGAAGACAGATAAACGCGTTGGGCTACAGCGTGTGAGTCTACTGAGGGATAACCGCCCCCATGCTCCTGCTAAAATAGAAAGTAAAGTCTAGCTTTGTCTAGGTTTTATATAGCAAGATCATATTCTGTAAAGAAGAAATCACCTGAGTTCTATAGTGTAATTATCTAAAAATGCAGACACGAAAGCTACTTAATTGGTGGCAAACACTGACACCCATAGCAAGATTTTTAGCAATTGCCCTACTTGCACCCCTATTAGTTCTCAATGGTTGGGCTATTGCCACAATTTTCGATTATTTTCACTCCCTGATTGTTATTTTAGTCGGAGCTTCGGTACTAGCCTTTCTCCTCAACTACCCAGTCAGTTGGATGGAAAACCACGGAGCTAAACGAGAACAAGTGGCTATCTTAGTGTTTTTATTAGCATTATCCATTTTATTAGCCCTAGGTATCACCCTGTTTCCCCTGGCACTGACTCAAGCACAACAACTGGTAGCCCGTTTACCAGAATTAATTGATTCAGGACGTTCTCAATTAATGATACTCAATGATAAAGCAGAAAGCGCGGGTTTGCCAATTAATTTGGATGCTTTAGCAACACAAATTAATGATCGCGTTAAGGGACAATTACAATCTATAGCCGGACAGGCACTAAACCTAGCTGTAGTCACTGTTACCAGTTTATTAGATTTCTTACTGACAGTAGTATTAACCTTTTATTTATTACAACATGGGGGCGAACTTTGGGAAAGCTTAGTACAATGGCTACCTTCTAAATTTCGTGATCCTTTTTCCAATACAGTCCGTTTAAGCTTTCAAAATTTTTTTATTACCCAATTAATCTTATCCACCTGTATGGCTTCTGCTCTCATTCCCGCCTTTTTGTGGTTGAAAGTCCCTTTTGGGTTATTATTTGGATTGACGATTGGACTTATGGCACTTATCCCCTTTGGTGGTTCTGTGGGTATCGCCCTGACAACTTCTTTAGTCTCACTTCAAGATGTGAGTATGGGGATAAGAGTATTAATAGCAGCGGTAATTGTACAACAAATCCTAGAAAATCTGATCGCACCGCGGATTTTAGGTAGTTTTACTGGTTTAAATCCCGTTTGGATTTTAATTTCTGTCTTGACTGGAGCGAGAATTGGCGGACTCTTGGGGGTAATTCTCGCAGTTCCCTGTGCTGTGGTCATTAAAAGCATTATCAGCGCCATTCGTCCCCCAGTTATGAATCTTGATACAGAAAAATCTTTTACTAGTCCGTAATAGCTACACCCATAACACCAGCAAAATTTGCGAAAATAGTAGGTTAACTTATTTTATCGCTGTTGTTGATCAAAGATATGAATAGGTTTCACCCAAAAACGCAAAGACGCAAAAATCAAGGTGAGAAGGGTTCAATTTCTTATGTTAGCCGAGGAGTAACTAAATACACTTAACAACATCACACCAGCGGCCGCCAAAACATACCGTCTTCCTAAACTTACGCCATAGCGTCGTTGTAAAAAATTGCTTTTGATAGGATTGATTTTCTTATGGTTCATGTTTTACCTCCATTGTGCTTTGATTTTTGCGTCTTTATCTAGTCAGACGTTGATAATGTACTATTTGTTCACTATCTCATGTCCAATTTGATCAATCCTCAACGGTTACAATTTTGGTAACGAATATCTATTTTACCTAAGTCCTATGGAATCATAGTAAATTTCCCGTCCTTAACCTCTACAAGTACAGATTGTCCTTGACGCTCCCCTTCTTTAAACTGGAGTGGATAACCAGATGTTTGATTATTGTTAAGCTTAACCTTTTGTAATCTTTCTAATACCTTAGCCCGGGTATTATCTTGGGTATTATCTTTTGATAAAGCTTGAATAAAAGCCTGGGTCGCATCAAAACTGGTTGCAGTCCGCCAACTAATACCTCCGCGCCATTTTTTTCCAGATTTTTCAGCAAAAGCCTTTGCTTGTAAAGTTTCTCTAAACCAAGGAACTGATAAAATCATTCCCTCTACAGCCTTTCTACCTTTGATTAAGGTATCATTGCTATAAAGAGTGTGTCCACCTAATAAACTTAAAGAATTATCATCATTCGCTTTAGCAATATCAATTGTAGCATTAGTGTGTTCTGTATCTGGAAACAAGATAGCAGCTTCCGCTTGAAATTCATTGATACTGATACTAACTTCTTCTCTTGGATCAAATTCTTTGTCACTTAAATCAATTGTAGGAAGTACCTTACCTCCCATTTTTTTAAATTTATTTGTAAATGCCTTTGTGATACTCTGGCTATAGGCACTGTTAGGATTATTAAAAATCACGACTTTTTTAAACCCTAGACTATTAGTATATTGAGCTAATTTTTCTCCAGCAATTTCATCAGAATCAACTACTCTAAAGAAAACTGAGCTTTTTAATAAATTACTAGTAGCAGTAGAGGAAATAATCGCTAAACCAGCTTTTTCATATTCTGGTATTACAGCTTTAGTAACATCGCTAGAATTATGTCCAATTACTCCTAATATAGAATTATCTTTGACTATTTCCTGGACTACTTGTTTTGCTTCCTCTGGGTTATTACTATCATTAGCAATGACAACTTTTAATAATAAACCGTTTGAGCCTTGATTATTATTAAATTGGTCTTGTGCTTGAGCTACACCACGTAATATTTCTTGAGCATTATCATTATTAGTTTTGCTGTCTATAGGTACAACCACGGCTAAACTCACGGAAGAACTATTTTGACTAGCGCGAGCGTTGTTGTAGTAAATTAATACTTCTGGGTCGCCAGGATTTGCTTTGACAGCTTGTTGGAATAAATTAACTGCTTCTTGATAATTACCATTTTTAAAGGCTTCAATACCCTGGTCACGAAAGCGATTATTAATATTAGAAAATAATGTTTTATCACCTCGACTAATTGTATTATTATCTGGTGCAAAAGAAGAGGAAGTTTTTAATTCCTCTTTTTTGTTAGAGGATGTTTGATCACCTTGATTATTTGTATTATTATCTGGTGTAGAAGAAGAAACAGAAATTGATCTTTCAAAATATCTTAGAAAGGAATAATTATAAAAACTAGCTACGAAAATACTAGCCGCAATTGTCATGGTAGTTGCAACTGCTGTTAAAATCATTAATGGGCGTTTTGCAGAAATATCAGTATGACTATTGCTAGGATTTGTTATAATGTTGCTTGTGTGATTATTCTCAACTATCTCTGGTAGTTGGATCATCTCTTTCTGGTTAGGAATTTTTTTTTCCTCAAATTCACGGAATTGACCGATTTGATCTTGCAGAGGATAACGTTTTATAATCCAGCGACGCACCAATTCTACTTTGATTTTCTCTCCGGTTGCATCTAAAAAACCATTGTCTACCAGTTGTTTTCGCGCTTGATTAATCAGTTGATTTTTTGCGTCAATTTTCTGAATTTCTAGTAATTTTAAGTAGTTTTTTCCAGTTTCTTGAGCTTGTGCAATTGCGGAAAAAACGACTTTTTCGGGAATAGAAAAAGCATACCAAAACCAGGATAAACCAGCTTCACCGATTTCAATCGCTGTATCTACAATTCTTTCTACGTCTGCACTAGTAATTTTAAAACTATTCTTTTCTCGCGCTCTGCTGAAAATAGCAAAGCATATTATTTGTGTACAATATGGATGTCCTGCGGATAGATTGAAAATCGCTTTGATAGCTTCTTCTTCATATTCAAGTACATTTTGGGCTGGTTTCGTAATTAATTCCTTCGTACTATCTTTATCTAACAACCCAATTTCTATCTTAGGTACATCTTCAAATATTTTCAGGATATTAAGTGTACTTGCTAAATGTTCTCCTATGGATATAACTACAAATAATTTATTATTTCTTTTAGTGATATCAGATAATCGGCGGAAAATCTTTTTTGTAAATGTTTCTATGGCCGATGATTCTAAATCTTGACCAATTAAAGCATCAAATTCATCGAGCAGTAAAACTAAATTTTTGTTTTCTAATTGTTGATAAACTTGGGGTAAGAACTGACGTTCAAAGATATTAATTTCTAATTCTAATTCTGTGGTTGTGGGTGGTGATATGCTAGTTTCTAGCTCTAAATTATCTACAATTGCTTGAGCTAGTGCTGCTAAAATACTACTCCAGGGCTGCTGACTGTAAAATGATAAATCAAAGGTAACAAAAACAAACCCATTCACTTCCGCCAATTGTTGGGGAATACTAAGGATGATAGATGATTTACCAATACGTCTTTGTCCGTATAACAATAGTAATTGTTGAGACTGTTGAAGATTCTCTTGAACAAGCTTAAATATACTTTCTCGGCCAAACAGGGACTCTCGGTAGCCAATGGGACGACCGATAATGTATGGGTTTCTGTGAAGGTTGGAAGTAGTAATCATGCTCTAATCATACATCTAGTCTCCCATTGTAACTCATTCAATGGGAACAAATTTACCATCTTTAACTTGAACAAGAATAGATTGCCCTTCGCGTTCTCTTTCTTCTGTAAACTTGAGTTGATAGCCTGATGTTTCATTGCTGTCAAGCTTGATACTTGGTAATTTTTCTAACAAATTAGTTCGTGTGGCATTGTTAGATAGAGCTTTGATAAATGCCTGGGTAGCATCAAAGCTAGTTGCAGTACGCCAACTAATACCTCCGCCCCATTCTTGCTCAGACCTTTCAGCAAATGCTATTGCTGGAGATGATTCTCTAAACCAGGGTATGGCAACAATTAAACCCTCTACATTATTACCACCCTTGTCTAAGGTTTCGTTCCCATAAAGACTGCCTCCACCTAACATTTTTAACTCTTTTACTCGTCCGCTTTGGGGATCATCCTTGAGTCTGGCATTTCTACGGGTAATTTCTGTAGCAATCTTGATGGCAGTATCAGTGCTTTGTGTATCTGGAAACAATATAGCTGCTTGTGCAAATTTATCTCTACTATAGACAGTGGCGGAAATTTCACTCCTAGTATCAAAATTGGGATCAGTTAAATTAATTAGGGGTTTACGAACCACCTCACCGCCTAATTTTTCAAAGCGATTAGTAAATACTTCTCTGATACTATTACTATAAGGGCTGTTAGGATTAGCAAAAATGACTGCTCTTTTTAATTTCAAATTATTGAAAGTGTATTCGGCTAGTTTTTTTCCAGCACTTGCATCAGAACTAACTGTCCTAAAGAAAACAGATCTTTTGAGGAAAACACTAGTCGCGGTGGGAGAAATAATTGCTAAACCAGCTTTTTCGTATTCCGGTAATGCTTCTTTTGTAGCATCACTAGAATTATGTCCAATTACACCTAATATGGAATCATCTTTAACTAATTGTTGTGCTACTTGTTGCGCTGATTTGGTGTTATCATCGTTAGCAATGACAATTTCAAGAAACCTATTATTTAAACCTTTATTATCGTTAAATTGGTTTTGAGCTTGTGCCACACCACGTAAGATTTCTTGAGCGTCATTTGGGTTAGTACCTATGGGTACAACGACAGCCAATATAAAGGGAGAATCCTGTTGACGAGCGCGGGCATTATTATAGTAAATTACTACTTCTGGATCCTTTTGCTTTGCTTCTATGGCCTGTTGAAATAACTTAGCCGCTTCTTGATAATTACCATTTTTGAAAGCTGCAATACCTTGGTCACGAGAGGGATTATTATTATTAGGAAATAATGTTCTTTCACCTCGGCTAATTTTGCTATTATCTACCACACAAAAAACACCTAATTCTTTCTTTTCACCTGGTGGACAGGTTCTAGAAAGCTGCTGATAAATACCAAAACCGAAAACAGATACAACCGTAGTTAAAGCAACAAATGTAACAGGTATTTTCATGATTTGTCTGAATGGGTTCGGTTTTACTGTAGTTTGATTTGCTATGATTTGTGGTTGTGAGTTTAGGTTTTCTACACCTTTTAATACTGTAGTTTGATTTGCTATGATTTGTGATTGTGAGCTTAGGTTTTCTACACCTTTTAACTTAGATTCAAAAGCTCCAATTTCTGCCAATTTATCCTGAGATAATTGTCTATTGGGATCAATTTGTAAAACTCGTTCATACTGTTGTCTGGCGCGAGCAAAGTCTTCATTAATGGTCAGGTTATGTGCGTATTGTTCTAATGTTTCTATAAAACCGTCTTTGCTCTCTTCTGGAGCAATTTTATAGGCTTGTGCATACAGTTCTAAAGCTTTATCTAAATTGTTTGCTTGGGAATATTCTGTAACTAGATCAAATACAGGCTGTAAGACCGTTTCCTGTTGATCATTAATAGAGTAAAATTTGTAAGCCCGACTGTAAAGTTCAAAAGCTTGGTCGAATTTTTCTACCTGTAAATATTCTTTCGCCAGAGAGGTTACAGTTTGAAAATTATTAGGATTAATTCCTAATGCTTCTTCATAAAGTTGTAATGCTATTTGCGGTTTGTTTTGTGCTACCGAACAAAGATTCTCAACGTCTTGCTTATCAACTTCTGCTAAATTACTAATCTCATCTTTTAGCTGATGTTTCTGCAATAACCAAAGCCGGACTAACTCAATTTTGACTCTTTTGAAATCATTTAAAAAACCATAGTCAGCCATTTCTTTGATTACCTGAGTTAAGGAATCTGTTAATATGCCATAATTCCTTAGTAGTAGTTTGGGGCTATAGGAAACTCGGTCGTCTTGCTCTTCTCTATGTTGAGCTTCTGCTGCTGCTGAAAAAACAACTTGTGCTTGAGGATATAAACCATCCCAAAACCATGCTAAACCACCTGCCCCTGTTTCAATTGCTTTATCTATGATAGTTTTAACATTTTCTGCATTTATTGTCCATATCTGACGTTCCCGCGCTAAATTGAAAAGCTCATAGCAAATTACTTGAGTGAAATAAGGATGACCTGCTGATAAACTCAATATCTCTTCTATTGCATTTGGCTGATAGGTAACAACTCCTCGAACAGGTCTGGTAATCAGCATTTCAGCACTATCTCTGTCCAAAAAACTGATTTCTTTATAGGGTGATTCTCTCAGCAAATCAAGTAGATTTGGTAGTTCTTTAAGATGTCGTCCCACTACGGGAATAATAAATAATCGTTCTGGCCATTTTGAAAACCAGTTATTGATTAATCTGAAAAATTCTACATTACCTTCGTTATTTGCTTCACTTAAAACATCGAACTCATCTAACAATAAAACCAGCTTTTTTTCACCTAATATATTGTATATTTGAGTTAAAAAATCCTCATGGAAAATTGTAGGATTATCTTCTATATCTTCTGCTGTAGGAGTAAGACTATTTCCTATTTTTTCTCCAATTCTCTGTGCTAAATAGTGTAGAATTTGATTGATGGGATGTTTCCGATTATCACCGACAAAAACCTGGAGATCAAAATCAATAAAAACAAATTGATCCTCACTGATCTTTTGAGGAATTTGTTTGAGTACAGAGGATTTACCAATCCGTCTTTGACCATATAAGAGAATTAGTGGAGTATTTTGTTCTAAAGTATCTTTAATAAACTCAAATAAACTTTGTCTACCAAAAAATTGGTCTGGTTTGTCAATAACAGAACCTATAATGTAAGGATTTCTCTGCTGTTGTGGATTAATCATATTATTTGTACTCCTCACCGATTATAGACTTGGTTTTAAATAAAAATGGGATATTGATATTATCCATTTTCTGTATAATTTACGCAATATATTACTGAAAATTTTATTTTGGTTTATTTTGGTTTATTTTGGTTTATTTTGGTTTATTTTTGTGTACGGGTAATTCATGAATTACCCCTACTTTGTATTTTACAGCAGTAGGGTGTGTTAGCGTCAGCGTAACGCACCTGAGATTTCTTCAGATTTAGATAAGTAGTAGTAGGGTGTGTTAGCGTCAGCGTAACGCACCTGAGATTTTTTAAGATTTAGATAAGTCCTATCCAAATAATATCTCACGACCAAATTTAAGGAGGGATACAACCGTATCTTGATGCTGACCTGACCAAGTAATTGCTTTTTTCATCTCCTCAACTTGTCCATGACTCATCAGATTAAGAAATACTCTCTCGCGTTTTCTGATTTCACTAGCTTTTGTATTCCAAATCTCCTGAATTACCCACTTTTTCATAATTGAAGAAGTGAATAAATATATCTTTTCTTTTTCTTTTGGTAACTTTGGTTTTGGACTGATTACCGAAACAATTACCCCCTGTTCTTCTAATTCAGTTAAACTGCGTTCATTTTGATTCAAAATGCGACCCATACCTTTTAAATCAAAGTCTTTCTGCTCTAAATGACCCTCTAAATCTAACAAAACAATCAGCATTAACAAAGTTTTTTGTTGGTCATTACATCTTTTCCAAACTGTTTCAAAAATCTGTTTAGTATCCCTTTCAAAATCACTATTAAATTTATTGATATCAACTTCTTCTCCTTGTTGTCTTGCTATGTTTAGTAAAAAACCGGCAATTTGTATTAAAGTCGGGTGACTACCAGTAATATTTCTAATTCCAGTTCTTAATTCTGGTGGAAATACTGATATTGATAATAATTGCTCTGTTTCCTGGTAATCAAATTTTTTCAAAGATTGATACAGATAGTGATTATACCAAGGAGAAGCATTTGGCTTGAGTGGTGGACCAATTTCATTGAGGCGCTGAAGTGAGGTGACAATCATGGTAAGTTTTTTGTTAGCACCATGAACAGCTAAACTACGACATTGAGCTAAAAATGTTTCTCGATCAGATTCCGTATATCCCTCATTGGTTTCTAAGGCCGCGTCAAAGTCATCTACCAACAAAACCAGGAATTTATTTTTTCTACCTAACTTTGTTATAGCTTGACCTAGAGTATCATTTGTAATATTATTCCCTCTTAAGTTTCTAATTTCTGCTTGTAGTTCTGGCTCATTTTCTAATTTATCATCCATAATCGTCAAAATTTCTGCCCAGAACTTAGCAGGAGTAAAGGGGTATAAACTCTGACAACTGAATAATACAATTACAGCGGGAGATGAATCTAGTCCATATTCTACCCAGGTTTGGGGACAAGCAACTTTGTATAAGTAGGAAGTTTTCCCCATTCCTGGACCACCCCAAATAGCTAAATGACTGCGAGCATGAATTGTGTCAAAAGCGGCTGTGATTTCAGATGTGCGACCGATAAAATATTCTGGAGGAACTGGTATATTGGCGAAGAAAGGATTAGCCATATTTCGGAGATCCTAATTCTGACGTTATTAGCCATTATAGTGGATTATGGTCAGAATACAGGTTATCTCCTGGCGATTCCTGACCTATTAAAAAATTCGGGGATCTGAGTGGATGTTAGATAGTTCTCTAAGTATGATTTTATGCGATTAATTCTCTACAGCAAGCCCGGTTGTCACCTTTGTGAAGGATTGCAGGAAAAATTAGCCCAAATCAAAACTCTCAGTTTTGAGCTAGAAATTCGGGATATTACCACTGATAAAAATTGGTTTGCGATGTTTCAATATGAAATACCTGTACTCTATTTTGTCACTGATGAGGGTAAGGAACAAGCCATATCCCGTCCCTCTCCTCGTCTCAGTGTCGAAGGACTGGAAAAATTCTTATGTAAGTATGTAAAAACTTGAATTTGAGTATATTTACATTTTGCACCAGTCCCGAAAAATGCCTCCGAATTAATGCCTAAATATTTGGTAGTGAGGACTTTAGTCCTCTCATAGAGAAACTATAAGCAAAATCAGGGCTAAAGCCCTGACTACAGATAATACGTGATAGGTTTTTGTGACACCCGTGTAAATCCTAAATCGAGTTTGCTGAAAAATTTGTAAAGTTTTATTTAGAGAGCTAATTCTGTTAAGATTCTTTTCATAAACATTAAAATATATAACCAACCCCATGACATTATTAATAGTCGGTGCAACTGGCACATTGGGAAGACAAGTAGCCCGTCGCGCAATTGATGAAGGATACAAAGTCCGCTGTTTAGTTCGCAGTCCTAAAAAAGCAGCTTTTCTCAAGGAATGGGGCGCTGAACTGGTACGCGGAAACTTATGTAATCCTCAAACCCTTGCAGAAGCCTTGACTGGTGTAACCGCAGTTATTGATGCCGCCACATCTCGTGCCACGGATTCTCTGACTATTAAGGAGGTAGACTGGGATGGGAAAGTAGCTTTAATTAAAGCTGCTAAAGTTGCGGGTGTGGAAAGGTTTATCTTTTTTTCGATTTTAGATGCTGATCAATACCCCAATGTTCCGCTGATGGAAATTAAACGCTGTACCGAAGTGTTTTTGGCAGAATCTGGCTTAAACTATACAATTTTACGTCTAGCTGGTTTTATGCAAGGTTTAATTGGTCAATATGGTATACCTATTTTGGAAAAACAACCTGTATGGGTAACAGGTAAGTCTTCACAAATCGCCTACATGGATACCCAGGATATTGCTAAATTCGCTATTCGTGCTTTGAGTGTGCCAGAAACGGAAAAGCAGTCTTTCCCTGTGGTGGGAACTCGGGCTTGGGGTGCTGAGGAAATTATTGATCTTTGTGAAAACTTATCTGATAGAGACGCAAAAGTTACACGAATGCCCCTGGCTTTACTACGGACTGTCCAAAATTTCCTCCGCTTTTTTCAATGGGGATGGAATGTTGCAGATAGATTGGCTTTTACAGAGGTTTTAGCCAGTGGTAAAGCTTTAAATGCAGAAAATATGGAGGAAGTATATACTGTCTTTGGGTTGGACAAAGAACAAACAACCACCCTGGAAGTTTACTTACAAGAATACTTCAGCCGGATTATGAAGAAGCTAAAAGAGTTAGATTACGAAAAAGCTAAGGTCAAAAAGCTCAAAAGCCAAAAGACTCCTTTTAAACAATCTTCCAAGGCCAATAGTCAATAAATTGGATTTTGGATTTTGGAGTTCTTCCTGATTTCTATCCCTAACAAAAAGACTTTTTCAACAAATGTGAGACTAATGGTTATATTGGTCAAAAATGTGTAACCATTAGATACAGAAAAAGCATCCCTTAAACTTGGATATTTGAGTGTGCCGAAAGCAGGCATTATCTATAACGACGTGAAACCGATAGCGAGTAGTGTCGCTATTCAACTAAAAGACAAGCTCACCGCTGCTGGTTGGGATGTTTACATCACTGCGAGTATCGGTGGTATATTGGGTTATTCCCAACCGGATAGCCTTGTCTTTCACACACCTATCGAAGGTCTTACGCCCCCTGGCTTTGACTCAGATATGAAATTTGCAGTGGTGTTGGGGGGAGATGGTACGGTGTTAGCAGCATCTCGCTTAGTCGCCCCCTCTGGTATCCCCATGTTGACGGTCAATACGGGTCACATGGGATTTTTGACGGAAACTTATCTCAACCAGTTGCCTGAAGCCATAGAACAGGTAATGGCTGATAAATATGAAGTTGAAGATAGGGTCATGCTCACCGTCAAAGTTCTCCGGGGAGATACGGTGACATGGGAAGCTCTCTGCTTAAATGAAATGGTGTTACATCGAGAACCTCTAACTTGTATGTGCCATTTTGAAATAGCAGTGGGGCGACATTCTCCAGTGGATATTGCGGCAGATGGTATTATTGTTTCTACTCCCACAGGTTCTACAGCTTATTCATTAAGCGCGGGGGGGCCAGTAATTACTCCTGGTGTCCCCGTTTTACAGTTAGTACCCATTTGTCCCCATTCCTTAGCTTCTAGGGCTTTGGTGTTTCCCGATCATGAACCGATTAATATCTATCCGGTGAATATTCCCCGATTGGTGATGGTGGTAGATGGTAATGGTGGATGTTATATTTTAGCAGAAGATCGGGTATATTTAGAGCGATCGCCCTATAGCGCCAGATTTATCCGTTTACAGCGACCTGAGTTTTTCCGTGTTCTCCGGGAAAAACTAGGTTGGGGTTTACCACATATTGCTAAACCTTCTTCTGTAGAATTGCCTTAGTTGTCAGTTGTTCAGTTAGGTAAATGCCAACTTAGTGTAACTCGCACTTCTCCATTCGGTAAAACTGATATTTCCCATACACCATCTAGAAGTTCGTTGGCTATAGTATCCATGATTTTAGTACCATAGCCGCCTTTTTTGGGTCTATAAGTAGATGCTAAAATAGCTCCATCATTTGCTATTACTAAAGTACATTTATCTGCGGGGATACACATTGATTTTTTTTGTGAGTAAAAATACTATCGGTGAAAGGTTAATTTTAAAGAGCGTAAGCGTTGCGCTCCGCAGGAATAGCACTAACTCAACATAACTCTGGAGTAGCGATCGCTATACACCGCTATACACAATAACTCTTTTCGTGCAAATTTGATTTTTGATTATTTCTAGGGAGAATTCATCATGAGTAAGTTGCTTTCTGTGTTCACCATCCCGCTTTTAGCTGTGGGATTTTTATTAGCTAAATCTCAAGAAGCAAAAGCTGATTTTAAAGTGTGTAATCAAGGCAGTGAAACCGCTTGTACTGCTGTTTCTTACAAACAAGATCATCGATGGTTTACTGAAGGTTGGTTTTTAATAGACTCTAATAACTGCGCTACAGTTTATTATTGATCAGTTAGTAATAAAAAGATGCTCATTCATGCACAAACTGTTTCTGGAGGTGAAATTACTACAGGTTCAAGTTTAAGATGTATAATTTATTATCAACAACAAAAGAATTATCGAATTGGAGATTCTGAGAATCCTAATCGCTGCAGAGTTACTAATCGTGGTATGGCGGGATTTCGTTCAATTCCAGTTACAACTGAAGATGATAACTCTTTTGAGCTAACTGATTAAGGCTCTCCCAAACTGTTAATAAAATTAATAAGCTCTTTTGATAAGAGGATGATTTTAGGCGATTCCTATGTTGCGGTTTGCGATCGCTTTTTCATAACATGATGATTATGGGCGATCCTATCTTAGTATTCAGATCTCTGACTTCTTAGAGGAGTCGGGTATCTATTTTAACAAAATTATATTTAATACCATATAATTACTTATTGACATAATATGCTAGTTTTAGCATACTTAACATTACATGAATGAAAAACAAGAAAAGCCTCTCAGATGGATTGCAAGCGCCCTTAATGATTTAAAGAAGTTTCCTGAAGATGTACAGGATGTCATGGGTTACGCTCTTGATTTGGCACAACATGGACAAAAACACCCTGATGCAAAACCTCTACGCGGGTTCTCTGGAGCAGGTGTTTTAGAAATTGTAGATGATTTGGATGGGGATACATATAGGGCAATTTATACTGTTAAATTTGAGGGTGTTATCTACTTACTACATTCCTTCCAAAAGAAATCAAAACATGGTATTGCTACACCAAAACAAGATATAGAATTAGTTAAAAAAAGATTGAAAATCGCTCAAGAAAATTATTTACAACAAACTACCGAAAAAATGGAGTAAAAAAATGCCAGAAGAAAATCAAGTTGAGGTTAGTAGCGGAAATGTATTTGCTGACTTAGGTTTATCTAATCCTGAAGAAAGATTATTGAAAGCTGAGTTAGTCCGTAAAATCAGTGAAATCATTACTAATCTAAATTTAACACAAGTTCAAGCAGCCGAAATTCTAGGCATAGATCAACCAAAAGTTTCTCTACTAATTAGAGGTAGATTAAGTGGCTTCTCAACTGATAGGTTGATGGACTATCTAAACAAGTTAGGTAGTGATGTAGAGATTACAGTTAAACCTAAACCTGAAAATCGCAAGTTTGCTCAGATAATTGTAGTCTAATAATTATTTCCAAACTCAATATACTTCGGTTATGGCGATATCACTGCCATCGCTCTTTTCGATAAGAGGATGATTTTGGGCGATCCTAGTATTCAGATCCCCGACTTCTTTGAGAAGTCGGGAATCTAGTTCCTCTGGTTGCAAGCAGCCGTTGATACAATCTGAAATGGGATATTCTCTAGAACAATTTCCGGTAATTGACCCGATCCAAGCACCTCTTTGGCATCAAGAATTTCCACACCAACTAAAACTTCACCAGCACCAATGTTTAGTGCTATTTCATCACTTAATCGTAAAGTACGACATTCATGATCTCCATCAACTAGGCGAATATAAAGTGAATCAGTTTCTTGATCATAACTAATTTTCATAGCATTACTTTCCTCAAAAATAAAATGTATATACAGTAATTACTACAATCTCCATCTCACTTTCGGCAATAATTGGTGAAACTCGTTTAATAGAATAGGAGCGCCCTTGCCATTCTCCATTAAACTGAAAGTCGTAACGATATTCAAGTCTGCCTTGTTTGGCTTGCTTGTGACTACCATTAAGAATTGCTTCAGTGACTTCTATCTCATTTGTACCACGCTCTAAGCATTGCAATAAAGCGTGTTTAGTAAAACGAATTGGTTTGATAAAATTTACATACTGCGATCGCTCTTTTAATGACAGGATTATCTATCAACCCAAAATGCACTGTAAAAGATTTTGTAGTGCTTGTCTAGTCTCTCTATTTACAAAACATCTATATGTATGACAGCACTTCACTAAAATTATTATTGTTTTAATTGCGTTGGGAAACTTTCTCTAGAGATGTCACCAGAAAATTGGTAACTTGAGTTAGTATTGTGTGAAATGCCAGTAGCACAGTAACAGCTTATAACTCATATTGATTAACAATTCCCAGCAAATGATAGCTATTCACAATTCCTCTGTTTTTGTTTTGGTGATTGAACCAGATGAAACTCTAGCTAATCAGTTAGCTTTTGATTTACAAGAAGCTGGTTATGATGCAATTGTAACTCATGATGCAGTCAATGGATTAGAATACTGCGGCGATACCTGTGGCGGTCAAAGCCTTAACCAACCAGCTTTAATTGTTATAGACCGGATGCTGATTGGAGAATCTGGATTATCTTTATGTAAAAATCTCAGAAATATGGGTAATCGTTCTCCTGTACTGATTTTAATGGCCAGAGATACAATAGATGATCGGATAGCTTGTTTAGACGCTGGTGCTAATGATTATATTCTGAAGCCTTACCGTTCGGAAGATTTTCTCAAGCTGATTCATCTGTATCTTAAACCGGATCTTGAGAATATAGAGCAATTGCGCTTTGGAGATTTGGTTTTGGATATAGGAACGCGTCGCGCTATTTACAATAGCAAAGCTATTGACTTAACCATGAAGGAATTTGAACTATTAAAGTTCTTAATGGAACATCCCCGCGAAGTATTAAGCCGCGAACAAATTTTAGAGAATGTTTGGGGTTACGACTTTATGGGTGAATCTAATGTGATTGAGGTCTATATTCGTTATCTTCGCCTCAAAATTGAAGAAGAGGGTAAAAAACGCCTGATTCAAACTGTACGCGGTGTAGGTTACGTACTCAGAGACTCCTAAAATCCATAAACCGAGAAATAATCACAAATAAAATCTAAATTTGTGGGCGATTTGGCAGAAATTAAGTAGGATAGTTAGAATCTAAATTGCAGTAAATAAACTAATTGTCAACTGTCAATAATTAATTACTAATTACCCATTCCCTCTTCCGTATATCAATTATGATTCATTGGCTCAGTTTATTTTCAGTATTACTTAGTATTTTACTAACGGGCTGTTCACCACCCACCACAGCTAAATCTCCTCCTGTGATATCAGAATCTCAAGCCCAAATACCAGTAAATGCTGGTCAAAATCTGCCAATTTCAGCAATTGCGACTTTCCCTAAAGATGTAAAAATTGAGTTGGAAGTAGCAGAAACACCGGAACAGCAAATGATGGGTTTAATGTATAGACCAACTTTAGCAGATAACCGAGGAATGCTGTTTGTTTTTCCGTCATCACAACCAGTAAGATTTTGGATGAAAAATGTCCCCGTGGCTTTAGATATGGTCTTTATCAAAAAAGGTGTAGTTGAGTATATACAAAAATCTGCTCCTCCTTGTAATGGAGAGCCTTGTCCTACTTATGGTCCTCCTGTACCTATCAATCAAGTAATTGAACTCAGGTCAGGACGAGCAGCAGAATTAAAATTAAAAAGAGGAGATCATATCAAAATTGATTTCGTTAGTCCTGGAACCTCTCAGTAAACAGTATTTAATTGCTGATTATAGCGTTTCTGGCGTTACATAATGACCTATGAGTTATGTTTCGCACCAAGGCGCAAAGGAAAAGAGATTTTTAATTTTCCAATTTTATACCTCCATTACTCTATCACCATGCAGGACGTGAATGTAAATTACTGTTAGTTCACAGATATGTTATAATCGCGGCAATCATCCTGGCAAAATGCCATTAGAAAACCGCATTTATCTATGTCCTGAGTGTGGACACACAGAAGACGGAGACTTAAATGCAGTAAAAAAGATAGAACGATGGTTTGAAGGGATTTTTGTCCCGGATTATTCGGAAATGGCGGTAAGTTCTACCGTGTCAGTTTGTGGATTAGCATTAGCCTAAATAAGATCAAATTTTAGGTTTTCCTAGTTAAAATTACCACATTAGATATAAGTAGCAAAAATCTCTCTTTTGATATAAAACTTTAAAAAATGGTTATGGAGAAGAATGCAATATTTTCCTTCTATATAACCTAACAATGTTGATCTACTTGCAGCAGGGTGACAAATAAAATACTGGCTACATATACCCGCAAAATAGATAAACAATCTATAATTATACATTTCCCCCATGTGAGATACAAATGGTAATATCAAGATATTCTCGGCTGATTAATTTTCTCCAGGAAGATTTAGCAATTTCCTCTGCTTCCCTGGCTGTAGCATTGCGTAACCGTGATCAAGATCCTGGTTCTTTAACAATGACTCTTTGGCAATATGGTTTAATTACTCTAGAACAGTTAGAACAAATTTATGATTGGCTGGAAACAGCATAAGGAAGAGGTCACAGGTAACAGGTGAAAGGTAACAGTTCAGAGAGAACAATTACCCATTACCCATTACCCATTACCCATTACCCATTACCCATTACCCATTACCCATTACCCATTACCCATTACCCATTACCCATTACCCATTACCCATTACCCATTACCCA
>NZ_JACJPZ010000071.1:0-19411 GCF_014696335.1 Dolichospermum sp. FACHB-1250 | reverse complement strand
TAAAAATTCGGTCGGTTAAGTGTTTAAATTGCGGAACTGAACACGACCGAGATGAAAATGCTGCTAAAAATATAAATAAAGCCGGGATAGGTCATTGCCACGGCTCTAAACGGGCGCTGAGACAGAGTAAGACTACCTCGGTAGCATCAGTCAGTGAAGCGTCAAGAATCACCTCGCCTTCAGGCAGGTGAGTATGTCAATCAGATAATTTTCTTGAGTAGTCAAACCCTGCTGTTTTTTATTGTCAATATCAGATTGATATTTTGTAGATTTTTGTATTCTTGCTGAGTTTCTAATAACTTCCTTTCCTTAAATCCTAGTTTAAATTTAATAATTTTCATGATTATTTATGAATAAAATTGAAAGTAGAGATGTTTCATGCAACATCCATACAAAAATTGATCACAAATATAGTAGGTTGGGTTGAGCGACAGCGTAACGCAAGTTCTAGGTTAGTAAAAGATTGATATTGGATTGATATTGGGCTGTTGTCAAGTATTGATCATGTTGGGTTTCGTTCCTCAACCCAACCTACTTTAATTTCCTATCTTCTTCTGCTACCAAAACCGGAAGAACGACGACTAGAAGAACGACCTCCACTACCAAAACTACTACCAGAATTGCGTTGGGTAGAGCTAGAATTACCAGAAGGTCTGAGGTTGCTACCACCAAAACCAGAACCGGAGGCTCTTCCGGTTGGGTTATTATTGGTTGTAGCGCGTCCTGAAGAGGAGTTTCTGATGTTTCCTGTGGTGCGGAAAGTAGTACGATTTCTTACTGCTGCGGGTGGTTCATTGTAGCGAGAACGATAATTAGCAACTGCTGAATCATAACTAGAACCATAACCACCATAACCGGTCATGACCCCACCGGGCTGATAAACGGGGGGAACATAGTATTGAGGTCTAAACAACATACTACCAATAGCTTGACCAGCGACGTTACCAGCTAAAGACGCAGCAAAAGGTGTCCAAAAGTTAGATTCTTGACGAACAATGACGGTTTCCTTTTGTCCGGTTTGGGGATTGGTTTTTGTCTCTGTGACATTATGGACGTACTCAAGTTTAAAGTCTTCTGTCAGATATAAAGCTGGCTGACCATTTTCTACTTTTAAGTAAGTTTTCTTACCGGCTTTGATTTCTTCCTCAGTTAATCTGGCCATTTGTAGCTTTTCTGTAGCAAAGCTTGGGGGGTTGTTGTTGAGTAAAAACAGAGTATACTCACCATTGGCATCGTTATATGTGCCTTGTTGTACTTGATACTGTCCATCATTTAACTTGGTGGGGGTAGCAGTTTGGCTAATACCCGGTTTTGCAGAATTAGCTTGGTTTTCACCTCCACAGGCTACAGTTGTTAAGCATAAAGTTAGGGCTAAACAAACAACTGTAAATTTACGCAGCATAGTCATAATCACGGTATTCATGTTTTGTGCGGATACTAATTACAGGTTAACAAATATAAGACTTAAGTAAGATTTAAGCTTCCCCGGTTTTCTAAACCGGGGATTTCTGAAGAGTCCACAAACGAACTTTCTTAGGCTGACTTAAACAACCTCTACTGATTCCGCTAAGATCAATTCCTAGCATCACCATTACTTTTCTCAAGATATTAGCAGCACCATTAGCATCTGCATTAATTTTGAATCCATCAGAAGTTTTATACACCCCACGACTAACTCGTTTCCCACTCGCTTTCCACCCCTCGGGTTTTTCACCGAATTTAGGCATATCATCACCGCCGAGAAACGATGATTGGGAAGTATATGATTCTTCTGTTTCAATAAAATCTATTCCGTATTGTTTACATAGTTGAGCAATACGGTCTTTTAATTTTGCTGTGGGAATTTGGACAAACTTCTGATTATTTTTAGCACCTAAGTCAATACCATCTTTCTGTCCTTTATTCCATCCAAAAACAATAGTACCAATTTTGTTGTCAATGCAGTGGTTAACGACTATCCTTGCGGCTTTATTTACTGCATTACGCATTTGTCGGTTTCTTTTTTCGGTAATAGCAGTTAATCTATTAGTCCAAAATCCCTGCGGTTTATCGCTTTTAAGTTTAGCTACCGATTTGTTGTACCACTGATTTAAACTTTTTAAATGAAGTCCATCAACAATAAATGATGTTCCTAGACTAGAAACACAGGTTAACCAGTTGTTTAGCCCATGGTCAATCCCTAAAACATTTTTCTTGTCAACATCAGACCTTACTTCATTTACTTGATAGACAAATTCCGCATAAAATTGTCTATTTCTAGGCAGAATGTGTACTTCTCTGATTGATTTAAAGTCAAGATTGGATGGCATTGGCAGATAAAAACAATCCATGTTAAACCATGCTTTAACTTTTGTTCCCAAAGGAAATCTAATCATCCCATCAATTAACTTTAATGACCTGCTAGTAAAAGTAGCCACGGTCATCACGCTTTTACAGTAATTAGGTAATTTTGGTTTCTGGGAAACTTCACCTTTATTCGCAGTTTTAATTAACCCAATGTACGACTTGAAAGATTCAGATACACTGGCCAATATTTGTTGGGAAGTATCAGAATACAATGCCTGGTAATGAATGTTTTTCTGATAAGTTCCTAGTTGCTTGTGCAAATCTGCTCTATTAGGAATACAACCAGTTTTAAAATACATCTGTCTGGAATAGTAAACACCGCAATTTATCAGCCTTTTAGCTTGTGTACAGACGTATTCTAAAATTGCTATTGTTGATTTATCAGATTTAACGAGAACTTGCTGACATCCGTACATTGTTCGACCTTCAATGTTTGTTGATTTAAAAAGTATAACTGAGGTATGATTCACTTGTCAAAAGATATATCGAAGATCCGCATTACGGTTAACTGTCACGGCGAATAAATTCGCCGTTGGCACTTCCTCCACTGTCTAAAGCTAAGTGGCTTGCGTGCCTTTTTTGCGATTTTCTTGTGATTGACGAATTATTCTTTTGTAGGGGTAATTCATCAATTATCCCCACTTTCCTGATCTTTTCCCTAAGTCCTGAAATAATTTACAATGGGATCAATTCGGGGTAATATTCCAATAGCTGATCACTAGAAAGATCATCTCCTAACTGAGCGGGTGAAAAATGCACCTGGATAGCGCGGAGTTTATGTTTGTAGTGTAAATTAATTAAAGCCTTTAAAGCAGCTTTAAAGGCGGGAATATTAGCTAAGTCTGTTTCTAACTCTGGAATTTCTCCCTCTGTGGCGACTATAATCATAACAATGACGTTACGGGTTGCGGGAAGTGATAAGGGCTGGTTTGAGGAAGTAGAACTAAAATCAAGATTAGCACCATATCTTTGGGCTGAGTCTGTGAATAGTTCATTGACGTAATCTCCTGCGTCCCCTTCGTTCCAAAATACATCACCTTCATTAGCAGCAGACAGCCAATATTCATCATATTGTAGCAGGGTTTGGCAAAGTTGCGCCAATTCTTCTCCTAAAACTTCTATATCACCATCAGCGTCAATTGCTTCCCTTGCAGCCCGATTCAAAACGCCTAAAATTGGTGCTACGTCAGATCCCCCTAAATGCAAAAATAAACGACAGACAACATATCTAGTTTTACCTATCATCCGATTAAATGTATCACGCATTCTTTGTCTCCTGCTAATTTGAGTAGATTAGTAGATTTTGTAAAAGTTCAAAATTATTTCTTTTCTACCAAATAACTAATATATGAAAATTCTGTGCTATAATCCACAGTCGCATTCACATTAAGCATAAGATATTCTGATGGAATAGATATATGATCATTATCATTAATGAATGTTGTTTAAATATTGTTAACTTTGGGAATTGGAGTCAAGTATTGAAAGTATAAATTAAATTATACATATTTACATATTTACAGGTGACAATGAAAATTGGTATTTTAGGTTTAGGATTGATAGGTGGTTGTTTGGGTTTCGATTTACGTTCTCAAGGACACCATGTTTTAGGTGTGAGTCGTCGTGAATCAACTTGTGTCAGGGCTGTTGAAATCGGTAGTGTGGATCAAGCTTCTTTGGATTTAAGCCTATTAGCATCAGCCGAAGTTGTATTTATTTGCACCCCTATAGGATTAATAGTTCCCCAAATTAAAGAGTTAATTGGTCATTTACCTAAGACTACTATTATAACTGATGTTGGTTCAGTAAAAACACCTATAGTAAAGGCAATTTCCCCTTTGTGGGAGAATTTTATTGGTGGTCATCCTATGGCGGGAAAGACAGATTCAGGTATAGAATCAGCACAGCGGAATTTATTTGTCAATCGTCCTTATGTATTAACACCCATAGAGACTACAGCTAGTCATGTTGTGTCAATTGTAGAAGAAATTGTGCGATCGCTTGGTTCGGTTATCTACCATTGTCAACCAGAACAACATGATCAGGCTGTGAGTTGGATTTCCCATTTACCCGTGATAGTAAGTGCCTCCTTGATAGCAGCTTGTTTAAGTGAAACAGATCTAGAAATTGCCGAATTAGCCCAAAATTTCGCTAGTTCAGGGTTTCGGGATACGAGTAGGGTGGGGGGTGGAAATCCAGAATTAGGGGTCATGATGGCGCAATATAACCGCCAAGCATTATTAAATTCATTATATCAATACCGGGAAAATTTAGACGAATTTATTCATATAATTGAGGGGGAAAACTGGGAATTATTAGCAGAAAAGATTAAATTAAATCGCCAAGCACTTCACAACTTTCTAGAATAGGGGCTGCTGAAAAAGTTGTAGGTAAGCTGTTACGCAGCCAAATTGTACAATCCTAGTATTGCTGAATTTTGTGATGCGGGCATCATTCTCGCCATGAGGTGTTGCTGTACAAATTAAATGCGTTACAGCTTAATAGCGATGTCTGCATTAATTGAATGCTATCGCTAATTCAGGAAAAGAAAGGTCCAAAAATGCTGATTAAAACTTAGGTCAAAGCTGAAATGGCTATCGCTTCGTTAGTTGAGACAACCTGAGCATAGGCAAAGCCAAGGGCTGACATAAAAGCACAGTGAACTTCTAAAGCAGGTGTAATATGACCATAGAATTCAAGATTTCTAGCTGCACAAGCATCGTGAGCAACAATACAGTCGAAACCTAAATCATTTGCAGCACGAGTTGTCGCATCTATACAGATATTACTCATAGCCCCACAAATCACTAATCTTTCCACCCCAGCATTACGTAAATCATCAAGAAGAGTAGTCTGACGAAAACCGTTCGGGAACTCCTTGATAATAAGCTTTTCGTTTTCCTGGGGTTTCACAGATTCATGAATCTCAGCGCCATAGGTGTCAACAACAAAAAATGGTGCGTCAGGATTCTTGGCAATATGTTGAATATGAAAAATTAATTGCTTTCTCTCACGAAAGGCATTCAGAAGCCTTCCAGCATTAAAAGCTGCTATATCCATGCCGACAAGTTCCCATTTACCACCGGGAAAATAATCATTTTCAATGTCAACTAGAACTAGTGCTGTTTTCACGTCATTATCTCCTTAAAATTTGACGATAACTCTCTTTTAACACAGAACTTATCAATTATCTATCTTCGTTTCCATCGGCTGATGATATGATCCCAGATTTTATTTTTACCAGATGTCCTCACCTTAACCCAGCTAAATTCTATATGACATTAACTTACAACTTGTAGATTCTTTAATAGATGAAAATATTTTCTCACCTTTAAAGATATAGGAGTCATAGCTGAGTGTTACTTGTTCTTGAAAGCCTATTTTCCGAAATAGATTTTGAGATGCAATTCCAGTGAGTTCAGAAATAGCCACAGAAAAATAGTTCAGTTTGGCTAACCTTAAATTCTCCCTGATTAAATTCGTAGCAATTTTTTGATTTTTGTATTCATCTTTAACCCCTAATAAAAGAATATGTAAAGTTTGAAATAATTCCCAGTAATAATATTGATATTTATCAAAATAACTATATTTTAACTCCTGTGACAACTTCTGAATTGCTGCAAATTTATGACTGATTTCCTGAATATAAGGGGGAATAGTCATCAAATATTCTGATATAACAAAACCAACAATAATTCCATTATCTTCCGTCGCAACAATAGAAAGTCTATCCACAATTGCTTTCCTCAAATAAGCTTCAGCTAATTGTCGAAATTCTTGATAATTTATCTGCAAACTTTTAGTTATCGGTTCATTATTCACAAATAAATTAGAGCATAAATCAACAGTTTGTTCAAAGTCCTGTGATTCAATAATGCGGAATTTTACCATTTTTTTACCATTTATAGATTATCAATAATTTCAGTATTTACAACACAAATCATTAAGGCTAAATAGCAAGGCTTGAAAAACCCAAATATTTAGCAATTTAAGTTTTATATTGTGGGCATATTTGCCCACAACCTATGTACAATCAGATGTAATTTAGCTCATTTAATCATTACATCTGTCTCTGATTATGTCATTTGATATGACTGACAAACCAGAAATACTAGTAGCAGAGATTAGTATTGTCCTGCGGACAGATCAATTACTTTCAAAGAGGGCTTTTCCTGAGTATGCAAATACAATTTCTCCTTTTTGCCTTCCTGCTCCAGTTCAAGGACAAATCTGTAATTATAAACACCAGGCTTTAAAGTGCTTAATACCGCTCCTGCCCAATAATAATAAACTGGGCAATAACGATGACGCATCATATCTGGACCTCCATAAACCTTCAACTCAGTGCAGATTTTGGTTTCAGAAAATTCCTCAGCGTCGCCTTCTTGTTGACTGTCTAGGAAAACAATGTTATTAATTTTTGGCATAGGTGGCCATGTTCCATCTGGTTTCTTTTCCATATCCATAGGATAGATAATCCAATTCAGAACCTGCCCTGGTTTACAGACAGTTTGTAAATGATCTGTTCCCTGTCCTTGCCCCCCGACGCTGTTGTCCATCATGTACAGGGTGTTTTTTAGGCTTCCCGTTCTCACAGCTTTATGAACGTCTATGACAGTGACTATATTCAGTTGCACTGAATTTAGCTGTCCAGGATTTTGCTTCTTGAAAGTAGACTTATCTGACATGGTTTTCCTCTTGCTTAGTTAAATTGTGATTCTTGGCAGTTTAGGCATCTTGACCCACAAGATAGAGAGGGGAAGCGGTGGCTATAGATTCTGCCCGAGTTCCCACGTTAAATTTGATGGTGTAGGGAACTAATTGCACATTCTCTTTCACCGTACCAGACCAGTAGGAGACATCAGTACCTTCATAAACCTTCTTTTCTGGTTCACAGTATTTCTTGTCAATGATGATTTCATCAATGGCAGCATAGGCTTCACATTCTAAGAATGTCACTGTCCAAACCAATACATCTCCTGCTGACACGATGGTTTTTAAACTTTCTGTACCATGGCCTGTAGAACCAGACGCTTTTTCGGTGTCTGTAAAATAGACTTGTCCGCTCAAGGAATCAGTTGCCAATGCTCCCACAACATCTATTACACTGGCGATCGTTATTGTTTTTGCCATAATCTGTCTTCCATTTTTTGAAATTGCGTTTGAAAATCAAGCATTTGACTAGGCTTTAGGGATTGGTAGGTATCCAATACCTGCATTTGTAAACCCATTTTTCTTGGGATCATTAGAAATCTTGATATAAGCATCATGGGTAAAATCTACTGGTACCCAAGCCCATGCTTGATTCTCACGAGATAGTTTGTACAACTGTATATGCATTGTGTAAGCATAGGTTCCTGGTCTAGATGTATCCACAGATGCAGCCCAGTACCAGCCATCTGTCACCATATCAGGAGAGCCATAGGCAGCAGGATAAATGATATTTTTATCAACTGCTTCGCCGGTGATGTTTGTAATGATGGGATTGAGAGAATTGATTTCGGGAATTTTCCCATCCACCTCAGTCACAAGGTTTCCTGTGACATCCATAATTTTTTGCCCAAGATGGCCAATGTCCTGACTAACATCACTATTTCTACTCTGAACTTGAGTCTTGACACCGACAGCTTTCGAGATCCTTTGTAGTTCCTCGACGACATCAGAGATATTTTGAGATTCGTCAGCACTAGCACCGGTCAGTCTATCTGCAAGGGCTTGTATCTCTTCAAGTGCCTTGAGATCGCTATTTTTCGACTTGTCTGATAGAAAGCTCTTGGGCAAGGTAGGGGGCAAAGAACCAACTCCATAGGGCAGCCAGTTCAAAACCTGCTCATTAGCTTGAGAACCATCACAGTAACTAGTGCCATTAATTGCAGAAATTAATTTGCCAGTGCCTAAACCTTCAGACCCCTGCAATTTCATGTTGTCGAACAGGTAAGTATTACCTTCCAAAGTGTTGGCTTCTATGGCCGCTGCCACATCAATCAACAATATTATTCCCAAATGTTGGCTCATAAAGATTCCTTTTTCTCTGAGTTTAAGTTTGTTTTCACTCTTCAACGCTTAGTTTCAACCGTCCATAAAGTCCTATCTTTACAGGGGTTTTTGTTGTTTTTTATCAAGCTGAGGTTAAATGCACTTCAAAGCAGGAGTATCTACATACATCAGACAGTTCTTGCCTTCATACATTTGCAACTCAAATCTATAGCGATAATCTACGCCAGGTACAAGATAGTATGGGACAATGCCAGACCAAACATTCAAATGCAGCTTATCGCTTTCCAGTTTTGTAGGGTCATCTGGAAGCGGTTCAACACTAGTACCATCTTGGTTAAGAAAGGTAATCTTTCTGATAGCTACTGGTGTCTGCAAATCAAGAGCTAAAATTGTCCACTGGATAATTTGTCCTGGGTGGCACAAGGTGACTAAATTGGTTGTTCCCTGATTGAGACTACCCAGAGGGCTATTGTCCATCATGCAAAGATTACCATTTAACAGCGTTCCACCCGAAAGTGATTCAATGACATCAACAACACAAAATATGCTGATCTTTGACTCCATAATTTTCCTCGTTATTTTACTTGAAAAAAAACAGTCGTTGACACCCCCCTCAAGTGAGAGGATTCTTGTTGAACAAAGCTAACCTGAAAAAGTTAAGGATTTGCCATTTACAAGCCTACTAGAATAATTAATCTAGGGTTCGGGCATGACATTCCCTACCTTATTATCCATATCCTGAGTCACATCAGGATATAGCTGACTTTAGAAAATATCTCTGATTAAAGGTACTTTACCTACTGGAGTCCTATAAATCTCTTCCGACCACTTTTTCACAAGTTTTATTTCAAACTTATACCCACTCTTTTCAGTGTAATATACATTAGCTTCTCCTATATTAAAAATAGATAAAGAGTGCATTAAAGATTGAATAAATAAACGCCTGATTCCTTCAATTCCCAGCATATTATCCATTCTGATAAACAAGGTTTTGATATCATCTACCGCAGCGATTAACTGCAAGGTCTTCGTTGTGCGATGGTTAACAAACTGCATTTCATGAGCTAGTGCTTCCAAGTCAAAAATACCAGCTGCCTTCAATTCATGACAGAGAGAAGCGTAAACTTGGGGAGCAGAATATTGTGTGTCGTTAATGTGAATAATATCTCCACTGCGACCTAAAAACTCAAATTGTTGGGTTTTTAATTCTGGTTTATCTATATTGGGACGACGTATCACCTTATCCCCCGATTTAAACCTCAGAAATGGTGCTTCATGGCCATGAAGTCGCGTCACAACCAATTCACCCTCCTCTCCGACTTTAACCCAACGCCCCTCACTATCCACAATCTCAACCAAATGTAACCCGGGAACGGTAGCCAAATAAGGAACTTCATGGCGCAACTGTAAGCCAATAGCTTCATTTTGAACTGTAGCAAAGTAACTCAAAATTTCCAGATTAGGATAAAGCTCTTTTAACTCAAGTTGTTTGCGATATGGTAATACTCCACTACCATACATTGCTACACGGAAACTTTTCCTAGCTTCTTCATGTAAACCAATACCAAGGTCACTCAGGATTGCTATACCTGCGGAAATTGCCATAATTGCCTTTGGACCGGGATAAGACATAATGTGGTGATAAACTTCCCTCATCACCGGACCTGCACCAAGATAGTTAATTCCGGGTATATTCTGTAAAACACCCCCAACCATTGTCCCGCTACTCCACATTTGAAAATCCGCTAAGGTGGTAGCAACCCACTTAGGATCATCCCCTGCTAGGTAATCAGCTAACATATGTTCGCCGATGAATTTACCAGCAATCTTGTAAGTATCTTGTAATTCTCGCAATGAGTAAACCATTTCCACTGGTAAACCAGTTGTAGTTCCACCACTGGCAACAATTTCAAAACCGCCATAACTTAAAGGAACAACTAAACCTGGTCTTGACCATGAGAACAACTCACCCATGGTGGTCTTATCAGAAATCGGTAATTGTTGCCATTCTTCAAAATTGCGGGGAGCTTTTTTTAAGCCTGACCTCTCAATCATATCTTTCCAAATAGGATTGAGCATGAGAGTATTTGTCATTTGCTGTAAACGCCGCAATACTAAAGCATTTTGAATTGTCTCTTCAAGTCCACTATATTCCGTCTCTAATAAACTTTCACATTTTTTGATTTTCTCAAAAAATGAAGGCAGTTTAACTACTTGATCAACTGATTTTGGTTCTAATTCATCAAGTGGAATTAATTTATCAATTAATTCTTCACTAGAAGTAGATACTTTCTGAGTTTCAGTATTCATGATCATTCCCCTCTCTTGATATTCTAACACTTTTTGTTCCCCTGCTCATAAAAGAATATAAAAGCAGCTTTTTGGCTGATTTCAGCCTAATTATTGAAACTAAAAATTTGTAGCTTTTTAAAATAGTCGCCTTTTAACTAAGTTCCGCTAATTAATTCCAGTCCAATTTTTCTAATTTCATCTAGTAACTCATGAAAGTGATGAGTATTAATTCTGTGATTCATGAAAACGACACGCAAAGAGTTAATTCCATCAATTTCTACCTTGGAGATGAAGAATTTCCCTCCTTCCCTAATTCTATTTCTAATTGCTAACTGAAAATCAGACAAGAGATTATCGCTCACATTGGAGGGTACATATCGGAAACAAAGGATATTCACCTCCGGTTGATGAATGGTCTGGAAATCTGGCTCGTGTTTGAGTATTTGATAGGCTTCCTGAGTCAACTGACACAAATACTCAATCTTATCAGCAAATATTTCCTTTCCATAAAGCGCCCATAATACCCACAAGTTCATGATTAGCGGTCTTTTAGTGCATTCAAAATTCTGTTCTGCACTATCGAATTGAGTATAGATATCAGGAACTTTTTCAAAGACATAACTAGCGTTCTGACGAAATGCGCCATAGCTCTTTTCCTTATTCTTATAGAAAAGAAGGGTACACACCCCAGGTAAAAACATCATTTTGTGAGCGTCCAAGACAAAGGAATCTGCCTTTTCAATTCCTTTTAATTTGTGACGCAACTGGTCAGAAACCAGCAAACTAGCACCATGAGCGCCGTCAATATGAAGCCAGATATTTTTCTCTTTGGTAATTTGTGCTAATTGATCAATTGAATCAAAAGCACCTACGGAAGTAGTTCCTGCTGAAGCCACCAAACAGAAAATCTTTAGCCCCCGTTTCTCTGCTGCTTCTAGGGTAGGACCTACCTGGTCTATACAAATTTGTTTTTTCTGATTAATTGGTAAACGGATAATTTGATTTTCTCCGATTCCCATAATCCCCGCAGCCCGACAAACGCCATAATGTGCATCTTCACTCACAGCAATGGCCGGACGATATTGATCCCCCAATGCAGAAATCCCTTCTGACCAAATCTGGGGAAATTTTTCGTTTCTAGCTGCTAAAAGAGCGGTTAAATTACCCAATGTCCCCCCGGAGGTGGTCACCATGGCAAAACTATCGGGACTCCAACCAATAAATTGGTTAAACTCATCGGCCATAATCCGCTCAACTACGTTCGGTAACTGCCCCGCTTCATAGAAGGAGGACGGTTGACTGACTATGGAACTAATTAAATCAATCAGACCAGCTAAGGGAATTACACCCGAAAATTGTCGCCCCATGTAACCGGGTGAGTACACTTGTATTCCAGTTTTAATATATAAGTCAATAATTGCTTCTAGCTTTTCCTGATTGCATAAAGCCCTATCCTTCTGTCCCTGATTCATGATCTCTTTTGCTGTTTGGGACAAGTCATAAGGATTACTCAGTGCCAGTCCTCTGATTGATGAGTCGGCTAAGTATTTTTCTAATTTGGATACAACAATCTCAGCACTTTCCCGAAACAATTGATCATCAAAAACACCCTCCTTGGTGATCAAGCTCTCGGTATCTGTATCTATATACGGCATAACTATTCTAGTCCTAACCCTAGTCTTTTTATGGGTAATGAATTTTTTTTGAGTATTTTTAGTAACCCTTTTGTAACTTACATGACAATTGTCAACTTGTCAATCATATTTACCAAATATTTCACTAAATAAATGTAAATATAGTCACTAATGCAAGATATCAGATGTAAAAAAGCTAACTAATGCTCAGTGGCTACTAAACTTTTTTTACGGTTTAGATTTAAGCGGTTAAGAGTCCGTGACAAGCTTAATACACTTACCTCATACGATATATAAAAAATAGCAGTCTTTTCTAAAAAGAAGATTAAATTATGGGAATTTACCTAAATATAAACTTTGATTACAAAATATAGACAAAAACTACCACCCTATGATTTGGCTACCATCAATAATACTCAGCAACCGTAATCAAAAGATCCCCGACTTCTTTAAGAAGTCGGGGATCTATATCCTGAACATGATTACAAATGCAGTTGATGAAGCAAATGATGAGTCACAGGTAAACTGTCTACCACCATCCCTAAACACAACAGCATCATGTAGGAAATGGAGTATAAAAATAACTCCCGCGCTATGGTTTTATCTTCGGGATTTTGCAATAAACGCCAAGACTTATGGACAAATATACCGCCTAAAGTCAAGGCAATAACAGCATAGACAATACCACTAGCGTGTAAGGGATAAAACAGCAATATAGTAGCAGTAACAGTAATTACCGTATAAAACCAAATTTGTCGTACCGTGGCTTGATCCCCTGCCACCACAGGTAACATTGGTATCCCTACCTTAGCGTAATCATCACGAATCATTAAAGCCAAAGCCCAGAAATGGGGAGGTGTCCACAAAAAGACAATGGCAAAAATTAACCAAGCTGCCCAACTTAAAGTATCTGTCACCGCAGCCCAGCCAACTAAAGCGGGAATTGCCCCGGCAGCACCACCAATGACGATATTTTGAGTGCTATGACGTTTGAGCCAGTGAGTATAGACTAAAACATAAAAGATGATGCCAGAGAAGGCTAAAAATGCGGCTAGGAGATTAGCAAATATTGTGAGGAGCGTAAAAGAAAGTACAGCCAGAACGATAGCAAAAATTAAAGCATCACGGGGTTGTACCTTACCAGAAGGCAGAGGACGGTGGCGTGTGCGCTCCATATCATAATCTATATCTCGGTCATAGATACAGTTAATGGTTTGGGCGCTGGCTGCGGCCAAAGTCCCACCAATCATGGTAATAATTAACAACCAAGGATCTACCTCTCCCTGGGCAGCTATCCACATACTTCCAGCAGTAGTGATTAATAGCAGGGGGATAATTCGGGGTTTGGTTAACTGGTAGTAACTGTGAACGACTTGGAGAAATGTGTCGTGCTGACGACGAGAGACATTAGTCTCAATCATGTTGGGCTTTTTCCTTATTTTTCAAGAACTGGTCAGCAAACCGCTTTTTGGTAGAAATATGAAGATGTGGCTTTATGGATTTGGGCTGTGAGTGGGAGTGAATGAATCCCGCAGTGATAAAACTGTAAATACCACCAAAGTACCGAGTAAAGTTGCACCAATAGCTTGGTGAGAAACAGTGAGAGGTTCAACTTGTAAATGTAAGCGGAAGGTAGCCACACCCAATAAAAGTTGTAAAATCAATAAACCACCCGCCATATTGGCCAGTTTCCGTAAAACAGGATGTAGTGCTGGTGTGCGCCAAGAAGTTAACACCACCGCCAAAGTAGCTAGAGTTGGGGGTAATAAGCCAAAAATATGACTGTACATGACATTACAAAGTTGTTCACCTGCCAAACACTGGTGTAAAGCCCAGCGAGAACCCACTAAAGCACCCAGTAGACTTTGTAAGTAGACACAAATGGCAGCAGTTAAACTCAGTATGGGTAATTTACCCACTGTTCCCGTTCCTTGATAAGAGGCCAGACTTGTACCGATAATTAACAAAGTGGTGAAAAATAGCAGTGCTGTTCCCAAATGGGCAGTAACGATATCAAACCGCAACAATTCAGTTACAGTCAGTCCTCCCAAAATCCCTTGCAAGACAATTAAAAATAAGGCGAATGTAGAAGCCCAAGGTAGCCACTTGGGTAAAGAAAGACGATGCCACCAAGATAAACTACAAAGGGCGATCGCACTAAAGCCAATTAAAGCCGCATCTAGACGATGAAACCATTCCAAAAACACCTGGAGATTCATTTGCTGGGCTGGAACTAACTCCCCATAGCATAAAGGCCAGTCAGGACAAGCAAGTCCAGCATTCATGACGCGGGTGGCGCTGCCTATAGCCATCAAAATTAAGGTGGCTATGCAGATTTTCCACACCAAGCGACGAATCATATCCTGGGGCTGTTGTCTAACTTTTGCCGCTTGATTTTGTGGTTCTAAGACAAATTCGTTCATTAACAATACCTTGAGACTGCTTGTGCTGTGAAGGGTGGGAAATTTCGTATTTTGATTTAGTGCCAATCTCCATTCACCCTAACCTACAGGTCAGAATGTAGAAATCGGCTTTCCCTTATACTTTGGATCACTTTAGCTAGTTTTAGCTGTAAGATTTTGTGCTGTTTTGCAGATAGGAACAGGGAAGGAGGGGGAAAAAAGTTAGGATTCAACCGGATAGAAACATTGATAAATGGGAATTTATGGGAATTTTTCGGCTAAATTGCCATTTAATCTGGGGACGGATAACTTATCTCCCTTGTACTCAAAATTGTGATCCTAATCCAAAAAATTAATAAAGATTTCGGACCAGCGCATACTATATCTCATACCCTGCATTACCTTAGTAAGTGGGGTCACTTTTGTCAGTGAACAAAACCTACGCCAAATATCTCCCAAAGCCTCTCTCTTTCGTGATCTTCGCGTCTTTGTGGTTCATTAGGGCGCGGTGCGTAACTCAAGGTTGAAGTAACTTGAAGATAAATTAGTTAATTGATAAAAAATCCGCCATGAAAATTCCAAGTACAATCTGGACATTACTCATTGGCATTGTCCTCACCCTCACAAGTCTCTGGTACGGTCAAAATCACGGTCTGTTGCCTACAGCGGCCTCCGATGAAGCCCCCTTGGTAGATGGTCTATTCAATGCCATGATGACTGTTTCTACAGGCATATTTTTGATTGTTGAAGGTGTTTTAATTTACGCCGTTGTTAGATATCGTCGTCGTGCTGGTGACAATGAAGATGGTCCAGCAATTGAAGGTAATGTGCCTCTGGAAATCCTCTGGACTGCGATCCCCGCAATTATCGTTATCGGTATTTCTGTCTACAGTTTTGATGTATACAGTAACATGGGCGGCTTTGATCCCCATTCAGCCCATGCAGCACCCATGATGGAAGAATCCATGAATATGCCGGGAACGGCTATGGCCGCTACCTTAAAGGAAGCATCTGTACAAGTAGCACAATTAGATAATAATTCCGATACCGTTACTAAACCAGCGGAATTAGTTGTCAATGTGACTGGACTCCAATATGCTTGGTTATTCACCTATCCAGCCACGGAAGTGACAACCGGTGAACTTCATTTACCCATTGGTAAAACCGTAGAAATTAACTTGACAGCTAATGATGTCATCCACGCGTTTTGGATTCCCGAATTTCGGCTTAAACAGGATGCTATTCCTGGTAGACAAACAAATTTGCGTTTTACTCCCTCAAAAACAGGTGAATATAATTTAATTTGTGCTGAATTGTGTGGACCTTATCACGGGGTCATGAAAAGCCCAGTAGTAGTTGAGACACAAGAGGCTTTTGATCAATGGATGCAAGAACAATTAATTGCAAGTAAGGATATACCCAATCAAACGATGGCTATGAACGCTGATAAATTCCTTTCTCCTTATATTCAGGATATGGGCATTAATTCAGAAATTTTGCATCAAATTAAGTAGGGAATTACAAAATACAGCGAATATAATTCATGGCTACACAAACAAAGTCCACTTGCGTGGACTAATGAAAAATTAAGTAATTTAAACCACGCATCATCTGGGTTTGGACTGTGTAGAAGTGGTTTTCATCGCCCATTTAACTTCTTTAAAATATGACACAAGCACAATTAGAAGAAACCGATTACAACCACAATCATACTGAAGAACATAAAGAAAGGCATTGGCGAGATTTTTTTGGTTTTAGTACAGATCATAAGGTGATTGGGATTCAATACTTGGTCACTTCGTTTATTTTTTACTGCATTGGTGGCGTAATGGCTGATTTAGTGCGGACAGAATTACGCACTCCAGAAGTAGATTTTGTCACACCAGAAATCTATAACAGCCTGTTTACACTCCATGCCACAATCATGATTTTCCTGTGGATTGTGCCAACGGGAGCGGGATTTGCTAACTATTTAATTCCGCTGATGATTGGGGCCAGAGATATGGCATTTCCTCGCCTCAATGCTGTGGCTTTTTGGATGGTTCCCCCCGCAGGTATCCTACTAATTGCTAGTTTAGCCGTAGGTGATGCCCCTGATGCCGGTTGGACTTCCTACCCCCCCCTGAGTTTGGTAACGGGCCAGGTGGGTGAGGGTATTTGGATTATGAGTGTGTTGCTTTTGGGAACTTCTTCCATTTTGGGGGCGATTAATTTTCTCGTCACTCTTGTGAAAATGCGAGTTCCTAGCATGGGTATCTATCAAATGCCCTTATTTTGTTGGGCAATGGTGGCAACTTCTGCACTAGTATTAATATCTACGCCCGTATTAGCGGCAGCTTTGATTTTACTGGGTTTTGATTTGTTGGCCGGAACAACGTTTTTTAACCCCAGTGGCGGGGGTGATCCTGTTGTTTATCAACATATGTTCTGGTTCTATTCCCACCCAGCAGTTTACATCATGATTTTGCCTTTCTTTGGGGCAATTTCGGAAATTCTGCCAATTCACGCCCGAAAACCGATTTTTGGCTATAAAGCGATCGCTTTCTCATCCCTAGCTATCAGTTTCTTAGGTTTAATCGTCTGGGCGCACCATATGTTTACCAGCGGTGTCCCTGGTTGGCTACGGATGTTTTTTATGATCACTACCATGATCATCGCTGTACCCACTGGGATTAAAATTTTCGGTTGGTTGGCAACTATCTGGGGTGGTAAAATCCGCTTCACTAGCGCCATGTTATTTGCCATTGGCTTTTTAGCAACTTTTGTGATTGGTGGTATTAGCGGTGTGATGTTGGCCGCAGTTCCTTTTGATATTCACGTTCACGATACTTACTTTGTAGTGGCACATCTCCACTATGTCTTATTCGGTGGTAGTGTGTTAGGCATTTTCGCGGCCATTTACCACTGGTTCCCGAAAATGACGGGACGGAAAATGAATGAATTTTGGGGTCAAGTCCATTTCGCTTTAACCATGGTTGGTCTCAACATGACTTTCTTACCCATGCACAAACTAGGATTAATGGGTATGAACCGTCGTATTGCTGAATATGATCCTAAATTCACCGCTTTGAATGAAATCTGCACCTGGGGATCTTATATATTGGCCGTCTCCACCTTACCATTTATCATTAATGCCGTTTGGTGTTGGTTCTATGGCGAAAAAGCTGGTAATAATCCCTGGCAAGCATTAACTTTAGAATGGATGACTAGTTCCCCTCCTAGTATTGAGAATTTTGAAACTCTACCAGTTTTGACTACTGGCCCTTATGATTATGGGGTGAGTAAGGAACGAGTTGAAGTTGAACCCGTGTTAACTCCCCAAATTGAATCAGCACTTTAAAGAGAAAATTTGGCGTTGCTAAATAAAGGAATTTTTTCTCCCAGAGGCGCAAAGGTGCGGCGGGTAAGAAATAGGGTCTTTTGATTTACCTGAGTTCAGCAACGCTAAAAACTTTTAACCCATTACCCATTACCAATTACCCATTACCAATTAAATAATTTATGCAAAGTCAAATTATTGACGCGACTAATACTGAGTTAAATCATCATCAATCAGTTTCTGGTCACGAAGCACACCCAGATCATCGTTTGTTTGGTCTGTTTATGTTTTTGGTGGCTGAGGGTATGATTTTTATGGGTTTGTTTGGTGCATACCTAACTTACCGTTCTACTATTCCTGTCTGGCCACCAGCGGGAACTCCAGAGTTGGAATTGTTGTTACCCACTGTGAATACTTCTATTTTGATAGCTAGTAGTTTTGTTATGCACAATGCTGATACTGCTATTAAAAAGAACGATACTAAAGGAATGCGGCTGTGGTTGGCAATTACGGCACTTATGGGCGCTGTTTTTTTAGCGGGTCAGGTTTATGAATATACTCATTTAGAGTTCGGTCTGACTACTAATTTATTCGCTAGTGCCTTTTATGTTTTAACCGGTTTTCACGGTTTGCACGTTACTATCGGTGTTTTGGCAATTGTAGCAGTTTTGTGGCGATCGCTTACTCCAGGACATTACAGTAATAAAAATCACTTTGGCATTGAAGCGGCGGAAATTTACTGGCACTTTGTAGATGTAATTTGGATTGTTTTATTCGGGTTACTCTATTTACTCTAGGTATTTATTACTTAGTTGTTCACTCCACTTGAATAACCCACAGTCCCCCCCTTGGGGGTTTTTTTATTTGTACTGGTGAATAAGTATATATTATTATATATTATATATTTTGTTGGGTTTCCTTGGGTCAACCCAGCCTACAAACTGGATTAAAAATTTAAAACAAATGAACTCACAGAAACTACAACCCAGAGAATCATTAAATAAAGCCTTGCTCAAAATCAATCCTTTTAGAAATGATATTGAAACTTTCAAAAAACATCTAAAAAACCTAATTGCAAAAATTAACGAATCTGAATCAGAGGAATTTCATAAAAACCTGATTGCTGACTTTTTAAAGAACACATATTACAGTTCTAATCACTTTATTAATACTCAAGGACGAAATGACCTGGTTATTCATAATGGTCAAGACCCTAAAACCAGTGTTGGTGTAATTTTAGAAGTTAAAAAATTAGAAGTTAAAAAGCCGACGAATAAAAGCGAAATGCTCAAAATTGATAATTTAAATACTAAAGCATTTCAGGAATTAGTTTTATATTTTCTCAGAGAACGTTTAACCGAAAAAAATCTAGAACTGAAATATTTAATAGCAACTAATATTTACGAATGGTTTATTTTTGA
>NZ_JACJPZ010000070.1:0-19595 GCF_014696335.1 Dolichospermum sp. FACHB-1250 | reverse complement strand
TAAAAATGGATTGATTCAAGGAATATCACATAAGTTTTGTAAACGCATTCACGCAAAGGATGGTTATTCGTATGCAGTATAAAAGATTTGTTAATTGCTCAACTGTCCCTCTCATTGTTTGTGCTGGCACACAAAATTACTCAACGGACGTTTCACAATTAACCCTCCATTCCTCCCATCACCAGGAGGTTTAGATGAATAATGAAGAGGGAATAGAGTCACAAGTTTTTCGGTGTATACTTTTTTAAGTAAATTTTGGATCTCATTCAACAATACCTTGGCCAAATTAAAAAAGCCCTGATTCGTAGGTGGGTTTGAGGTTTGTTCAACCGTTTCAAACCCCACTTACAAAAAAATCGTCAAGGTATTGATTCAGTTGTTGTTAAATTCCTAACATTTGCAAATTGTGCAAAGTAGCATAAAATCCCTCTTGTTGCAACAATTCTTCATGACTACCCTGTTCAATCAATTCTCCCCGCTTCAACACAAAAATCCGGTCTACATTACGAATCGTAGACAAACGGTGAGCAATAATAATTGCTGTACGCCCTATCAGCAACTGATTTAAAGCCTCTTGAACCAAAGACTCAGTCCCCACGTCCAAACTAGCTGTAGCTTCATCTAGCACCAAAATTTCAGGGTTACGAATAGCAGCCCGCGCAAAGGCTAAAAGTTGTTTTTGACCACTAGAAATATTTGTCGCCCGTTCTCGCAATTGAGTATCATAACCCTGGGGTAGTTGATTAATAAACGCTGCAACATTGGTTCTCACCGCTGCTTGTTCAATTTCTGCAAAACTGTAATCATCACCTAAAGTAATGTTACTTTTCACATCACCCGCAAACAAAAACGCCTCCTGCAAAATTACCGTCATATAACTTCGCAGTTCCCTTTGGGGAATTTCGCGGATATCCACACCGTCAATTAGAATACGTCCTTGAGTTGGTTCATAAAGACGACACAACAAGCGAATAATCGAACTTTTCCCCGCACCTGTCGGACCGACTAAAGCGACTTTTTCCCCTGGGTAAATAGTAAAGTCTAAATTTTTAATCACATAATCATCATCTTTATACGCAAAGGAAACATTTTCAAACTTAATTTCCCCCAAGGCGGGAATAGGTGTAAAATCTTGAGTTTCTAACTTAGAGATGATCTGATCAATGTAACCAAATTCAAAATTTTTATTGAAACTTTCTGAACCTGGGTAATCTTTAATTTCGATGGGTTCATCTAAAATATCAATTACCCGTTCAATAGCCGTAAAACCAGATTGAATCACGGTAAATTTTTCGGCAAAATTCCGCAAAGGTTCAAAGAATTGTTGGGCATATAAAATAAATGCCGATAAAATCCCAAAGGTGATTTGTTGATCTAACAATAACCCGCCACCTAACCATAATACCCCAGCAATAGCAATTAAAGCAACCCATTCTAGGGTGGCAGAAACCGCTGAATCAAACCAAATACTAGTATCTACTTCCCTGACATAACGTTGATTAGCAGCCCGAAATAACTCCAAATTAACTTTTTCTCGGCGGAATAATTGGACTACATTAATACCAACAATATTTTCTTGGAGTTGAGAATTTAGTTGAGAAAGTTCTTCTCTGCTTTTATAATTAGCTGCTCGATATTGCTGTTGGAAATAAATTATTAACCAAGTAACTGGGAAAAGAATAAATATCAACAAACAAGCAAGTTGCCATTGAATTGAAAACATCAATCCAATAATCACTACCATAGATAATAAATCAGAAATAATACCTATAGCCCCAGTCGAAAAAACATCTCCTAAACTTTCTACATCACTAGTAAGTCTAGTAATTAATTTACCTACGGGTGTACTGTCAAAAAAACGTACAGCTAAAGATGTCACATGATCAAATAAATCCTCACGAATAGCTGCTGTGATTTTTTGTCCTAATTTCTGAACTAAATAACCTTGTACACCTATTAATACTAAGCGGATAGCCGTTGCTATCAGTAACATCCCAATGAGAATATTTAAACCCTGCCACAGGGGCATATTTTGCAAAAATTGATATGTACTTGGTTCTTTGCGAATTAGAGAAACTGCTTGTCCGACTAACATGGGTTTAATAGCACTAGCAACAGCAATAGGAATTAGCAGTAACATAGATACTGCCAATAATTTGCCATAACGACGACCATAGGGTACTAAGCGCAAAAATAACCGCCAGTCATTTTCTCGAGGGCGGTATACCGTATCCGATTTAACTTGAGATGGGTAGATGCTCATAAATAGGAAATAGGAAATTGAAAACCGTTAGAACTTGCAAAAGTAGAATTGTAACTGAATGCTAACTAATTTTTTTCAAAAATTAAACCATTGATTTCTTGACACTTGATCTCTGCGGCTTGATAGGCCAGCAAATATTCTTGGCCACCCAACATAACATCACCATAATAATCATAAGGCGCTTCACCATAAATAGGTAAAGGATCATCCTCTGGATAATCTTCCTGAGATTCTTCAATTACGGCTTTTAACTTCTTAACACTGAGACTTTGAGCCGGAAAATAATAAAGTTCTTGGGGCTTTTTTTGGAGAAAAGGAAGTGTAGGATCAATAATCACATCATTAACTTCAATCCAACCATGTTCAACGGGTTTATATGGCTTACCCGCAAATACTAAAAAGCCTTGTACATACTTTGCCCCCTCAGTCACTAAAACCGCTTTATAAGCATTATCAAAAGGTTTTTTGGCTTTACTTTTGATAGTGTTTGCAACTTGATGAGACAGAGTTTCATTTAATACTTTATTCATTGGATAAATCCTCCTTTAATTATGCCGGCAATTATCTGTTAATTTTTGGTTTAGCATTAAGTAATTTTAGCAAATGTGGGATCATTTTTACTTTTTTTTGAGTAAATTTAATATTTTATTTGTTCTTTCTGTCCCAGTTATTTCATATTCAAGAAGCAAAACAGAAAAAACAGAAATTAGGGGTAATTCCTGGATTACCCCTATACAAGAATCAGGCCATTAGCCATATCCTAATAATAACTTCCCTGACCTTCAACAGGATATTTTAAAAGTACCATCAGGAATAAATAAACCTAATTTGAATTATTTTTATTTGGGGTTTTATTTGGGGTTTTTTGTGGTGCAGGAGTTACCGCTGCTGGTTTAGAAACTTCTTGCTTGTAAAAGCGAACCACCTGCTGCACATAACCAGCCGTAAAGCCCTTATCGCAGCCCGTATAGTTACCAGTCATCCACCAACAAGCAACACCACGCACAGCAGCAGTCTCATCGTTTTTAGTGGCTGCAAATTGCTTATTTAACTCACGGGTGGTGATACAAGAAACAACTTGACGGGCTACCTTGGGATCATTTTCAAACTGAGTTGGTGTTAATTCTTTTTTCAGACAATTTCTCGTCCAACCTTTGAGAGTGTCCGGTTTAACTTGCCATTCACTATAATATCCATCATTGCGCTTTTTCGTTTTCGGTGCAGCTAGTCGCAAAGCTTCCACCATGGCTGCGACTTGGGTATCAGAAGCAGGAGGTTTAGGAGGTTTCGCTTGCGCTAAAGACGGTAAAAATCCCAAACCAATAATCATAGTGCTAAACATCAATACTATCGGGTTTTTCTTCATAACTCAATTTCTGATTCAAAACATCAAAATATAGCATATAACAACAGTAGATAATTCAGTCAAGAATTTTCTTCACTCCCTGTCCTCCGTGCCTGGAGTGGTTAGTTCAAAAAAGAGTGTTAAGGCTAAACCAGGGACAAAGAGAGAGTTTAAAAGTATCAATCATCGTCAAATTTCTTTTTGTGCTATTCTCAACTTAGCAGAACGAGAACGGGGGTTTTCTTTTATTTCCGCTTCCGTAGCCATAATTGGTTTTTTTGTTAAAATTCGCAAGAAGGGTAAGTTTCTTAAACCGTGTTTAACTATTCTATCTTCTAAGCTGTGAAAACTGATAATTGCTATTTTTCCGCCGGGAATAAGGGCTGTTGGTGCTTTTTCTATTAAGGTTTCTAAGACTGTTAATTCATCATTGACTGCTATTCGCAGGGCTTGGAAAACACGGGTTGCAGGGTGTATTCTTCCGTAGCGATATTTAGGAGGGACAGAGTAGGCGATCGCATTTGCTAATTCTGTAGTAGTATTAAATGGGCGATTTTCTACTATTCTTCTAGCTATTTTTCTGGAAAGTCTCTCTTCACCATATTTAAAGAAAATATCCGCCAATTCTTTTTCGTCCCATTCATTGATAATATCTCCAGCGGTGAGGGACTGTTGTTGGTTCATACGCATATCTAAATTAGCAGTATTTCTAAAACTAAAACCTCGTTCTGGATGATCTAAATGATATGAACTTACTCCCAAATCTGCTAAAATTCCATGATATGTACTTTCTAGAAATTGGTAATTTGCAAAGTTGCTATGAATAAAATTCACTCTATTTCCAAATTCCGCTAAATTCTCTTTGGCTGCATTTAAAGCATCTAAATCTTGGTCAACAGCGGTAATTTTCACATCTTCAGCAGTTGCTAAGATTAAGCGACTGTGACCTCCACCACCAACGGTTAAATCTAAATAATGTCCACCAGGTTGGATATTTAAACCTGTGATTACTTCTTGACTGAGAACGGGAATATGGGAAAATGTAATTTCTTCTAAATCTAGTGAGTTTTGTAAATCTGATTTGCTCATTAATTTATTTTATTAATTTATGAAAATGTAACTACTTTTTGCTTTTTAATGACAGAATTAAAATCAATTCCTTTCCAATCTTTAAATAGTTCCGCAATTTGTTCTAATGTGGTAAAATTGTCTGTAAAATATTCAAATTGGCAAGGATCAAGATTGAGAAAAAAACTCAAAAAGCTACAATGATCTTTTACACCAAAACCAAGGGGACAATCAACACGCCAATTATCTATACTTGTGCCATATTCATGAATAACTTCGCATATTTTTTCAATCCTACCAGAATATTTTTGACATAATTCTAATAATTCAAGAGGATTTTTACCGATATCACAAAATAACTCTATTGCTTGATAGGTTAAATTGGTAGGACGATATTTAAAATCAATTAATAATTGACAAATATCTAAGGCTTCTAAAAATTTTTGTTCAGATGTTTTGTTCATTTTTGCTTATCTGCTTTAGTTATCATTTAGTTATCATTATAGACCAAGGGTATTTATTTTGAGCTATTTTATGAGCATCTAATTGATTCATACCTTGATTAATTACCAAATCTGATTCAAGAATTTCATGCTTTAGTAAAACCTCATCACTATCAATTTCTTCTCCTAGTGTCATTCTTTCCCAACTTTCAGCCATACGCAAATCAGGGATAAATTGATATTGTAACACTCCCCTACCAAAAGCATACTGTTTAGCTCGTTCAATATCCTCACAATTTAATTGATACCGATTGGCTATTTTGAGAATATCGTCTTTTGATTCTATAATTTTATCATAAGCTTTCATAGCTTCTTTGAGATATTTTTTCTCATATTGATTAAGATAAGACCATCTATCATTAAGAGAGATTTCACCATTTGCTTGATTGGGGTTAGATGCTGGAATATTAGACAATTTCTTAATCTTTATAGCTGAAAATGAACACCTTTTTTATTTCATTCTAACGGAAAACCGCCATATTTGTCAATGATTTGATCAATATTTTCCATAATCTTAATAGTCTCCGATATGATGGAAATAATATTTTGATAATGACTAATATCATCAAAATTTAATTGTCTTCCTTTTCTGTCTTTCAACCATTTTTGACAAACTTGATAACCACCAATATAAAAATTCCAGATTTGTTGCGGAACTTGATCAAAATACTGTTCAGCATTTATCCAGATTTGTTGATGATTTTCATGATATTTGACTTGTTCGACCATATCAGAACCAGGAATAGGATAGGTAGAAATTTCTGTTCCGGTTTCCTTCATTAAATGGTATTTGACTAGTTTATCACCTTTGATTACTAATTCCCAAAAAAGTGCAGCATTGGCGGTTAAAGGAACACGAGGAAAATCAATCTTTAAAAATTCGGCGTAGCTTTGACGGTAAATAGGAGCATGAAAGATAGCGTAAATGTAATTAAAAATATCCTCTGGTCCAAAGGTTTTAGTTTTATCGCCTTTTCCATCAGAAATAAATTCTAAATCTAGTTTTTGAGAGAATTGTGTAATAAATTGTGGGGATAAGTTCGGTTTACGTTCATGAGACTGATTAATGACATTATTATCAAGAGTAGGCTTATTAGTTGGGTAAAGGTAAAGAGGAAAAATTTGATTACCCTCACGACTCGTAGTAGAAACAACACAAGATTCAGGAACGTGCATAGAAACCCAACAATGTCTATAACCTAAAGTTGCTTGTTGTCTTGAAGATAACAAACATAAATTATATTTTCTAAAAACATGATCGAGTAATTCTCGTCTAGGATAATCCATTGTCGCATAACTAAAATAACAGTAACGCCAATCAAAAGGACGATATAAACAAGTAATTATTTTAGCTTTCCATTGATTATCCGAACGAATTAATTTACGAGATTTATCTAATTGCCAATCTCGATTATCTTTGATATTATATTTATCAGCATATTCTTGATTAGATAAATTATTCTCTCGTAATTCCTGAATTTTTTTAGTCATACTTTCTTCATCAAAATCAATAGCAAAATGGTCTCTATGAGTTTGAAAACCTAAAACATTAACACTCATTATTTCGTTAATTTTCCACATTTGCTCATATTCACTTCTTAAATCAATATTTTGAGGCTTAAATAAATAAAATGGTGTATTTGGTGCTAATTGTTCCCAATTAGTAGAATTAATATCATTTTCCCCTAACCAATGATACTTACCACCAACTAACTCTTTATTTTCATAAACTTCTCTAGAACCCCATAAATCAGCATGATAAACTGTTGCTAATTGTTTCTGACTATTTTGTTCTTTATTTTGATATTTAATAAAAAATCCAATTGCTACCCCTTGCTGAATATCAAAAACATTTTGATCTGCTGAACCGTCAGGACAAACTTCTTTCTTCTTGCTATTACCATGTAAATCTAAAACATAAATCTCATCAAAAGTTTCCATTAAACTTTGACGCATACCCCGAAAAGTGGGGTTATCTAAATAACCATGATTGGTAATAAAAGCTAAAATTCCGTAACCTGTTTTTTCAATTCTCCATTGACTAAACCGGATAAATTTTACATAATCATCATTTAACCATTTAGGATTTTTTTCACCTAAAGGTTTTCCGTCAACTTCAAAATAACTTCCTGTTTCACAATTATAAATACTATCTTCACCTTTCAAAAGATTTTTGATCCAATCACCTGTATTTACAGAGTGTCCAGAATAAGGAGGATTTCCCAAAATTACCATAACTGGATTTTCTTGTTTAATAAGCTTTGCTGCTTCTGCTTCTTGTTTAATTCGATAACTAAAACTAACCATTTGATCTTCTAACTGAAAAGCCTCTTGTAAGGTATTAGTTAAATAAATCCTTAACCGTTCCTCAGAACTAAAATCATAACCCAATTCTTGCAACTGTAAAACTAATTTTATATGTGCTACAGTATAGGGAGCCATTAATAACTCAAAACCAAATAATCGCGGTAATAAATGTTGACTAACATAACTTGACCACATCCCCCTTTGATTTTTAAACTTATCATAAATAAAATCAATGACATTGTGAATAAAAGTTCCCGTTCCCACCGCAGGATCTAAAATCAAAACTTGATGGGTTTCGATAGTTCCCTCACCCTTGGGATTAGGAACTTTAATCTTTTTAGAATCTGCTAAACCCTTACTAATATTAAACTTATGTTTGAGAATATAATCTACACTTTTGACAATATAATTAACCACAGGTTCAGGAGTATAATAAACCCCTCTTGATTCTCGCATTTTCGGGTCATATTCCGCCAAAAACGTTTCATAAAAATGGACAACAGGGTCTTCTCTGCGAGTCCGTTTACCAAAATTTTTGAGAATTTCCGCCATTTCCGTTTGTTGGAGAATACGCGCTAAATTATCTACAGCCCAACTAATTCTATCATCTAAATCAGGTCCGGCTATTTGTCCAAAAATACTTCTTAAAAAAGGGTTAGTTTTCGGTAATTTAAACGCTGCTGTTTCCCGTGAAAAAGTCTGAACATTATCAGTATTACACCGCGCTGCAAATAAACCATAACAAATGGTTTGGGCGTACATATCCGCAAATTGTTCAACGGTTAAATCCTTAATTAATACTCGTTGAAATGATTCCAACTGTTCCCGTAAAGTTCCCCCTTTATCCACATCATGCAACGCTGTTTTAATAGCATCTCTCATCAATTGAGCTAAACTAGCCATACGTTTAGCTAAATCCTTGGGTGTCGTGATTTGGGGAACTTTAGCTAATAAAAATTGCTGCAAAAGTTGGTCAACTTCCTGTATTCCTTCCTGATCAACTTTGATTTTCTTGTTTTTATCAATAGTTCCCAAGGATGCAGATAGTTTTAACTCTCCTTCGACATACCAACGAAACTCTAAATAATCAGTTAAAATCAAATTACCCAAAGCCTGAAAATAACGCCCCATTTGAGCAGTTTTTTCCGCTTTTTTCAGAGAAACACCAATATCTTTAGCCTCAATATGACCAACATCTAAAACACCATTTTTGATCACAAAATCCGGCGCACCACAAGCGATTCTTTTCGGTTCATTAATAGCTTGAATACCAGAATCTAAAGACTCCATTAACTTCTTCAAAGCTGGACGATAACTATGCTCAGTAGCATTTTGTCCTTGATAAACTTGATTAACTTCCTGAAAATAAACTTGCAAATACTTCATAACTGAATCATACCCCTTAAAAAAACTCTGCTTCTCCAACTTCGCACCTCGCGCTTCTGGGTGAGCTAAAAAAAATTAGCCATAGATAGCCATAGATACTAATTAAGGTAATTATAAATTAAATCTATCTTACTACGAGTCAAAAACCAGCAAAACTACCCAAATATTGATATAATTGTCAAGAACTCAATACCAATCATCATCTGATACATGAAAAAAGTCAAAACTCTTAATCCCCTATATATCAAGCTTCCCTATAATAATTGAAGTACAAGTTAATCTTAGCGGGTCAATTGACAACATCCACAACGGGAGAACAGCAAAATCTATGAGTAGAATAGAAACCCGCACCGAACCGATGGTGCTAAATATGGGTCCTCATCACCCATCAATGCACGGAGTTTTGCGCTTAATCATGACCTTAGATGGTGAAGATGTCGTTGACTGTGAACCAGTTATAGGCTATTTACACCGGGGGATGGAGAAAATTGCCGAAAACCGTTCTACAATCATGTATGTCCCCTACGTTAGCCGTTGGGACTACGCTGCGGGGATGTTTAATGAAGCGGTGACAGTCAACGCACCGGAAAAATTAGCGGGTATTACCGTACCCAAACGCGCCAGCTATATCCGTGTGATCATGCTGGAACTCAACCGCATTGCTAACCACCTCCTATGGTTTGGTCCATTCTTAGCTGACGTTGGCGCACAAACACCCTTTTTCTACCAATTCCGGGAACGGGAAATGATTTATGATCTGTGGGAAGCCGCCACAGGCTACCGCATGGTTAATCATAACTATTTCCGTGTTGGTGGTGTGGCTGTTGACTTACCCTATGGTTGGGTAGATAAGTGTTTAGATTTTTGTGATTACTTTATCCCCAAAGTTGATGAGTATGAACGCTTAGTTACCAATAACCCCATTTTCCGCCGCCGTATTGAAGGTCTGGGAACTATTACCCGTGAAGAAGCTATTAATTGGGGGCTTTCTGGTCCGATGTTACGCGCTTCTGGGGTAAAATGGGATTTACGGAAGGTTGACCACTATGAATGTTACGATGATTTTGATTGGGATGTTCAGTGGGAAACTGTCGGCGATTGTCTTGCACGCTACATGGTACGGATGCGAGAAATGCGCGAATCTGTAAAAATCATTCGCCAAGCTATTGCAGGATTACCCGGAGGACCTTACGAAAACCTGGAAGCGAAACGGTTAATGGCTGGAAAAAAATCTGAATGGGATGGTTTTGATTACCAGTTCGTGGCTAAAAAAGTTGCTCCTACTTTTAAAGTTCCTAAAGGTGAAATTTACTCCCGTGTCGAAAGTGGTAAGGGAGAATTGGGAATTTACCTAGTTGGTGATAATAATGTTTTCCCCTGGCGCTGGAAAATTCGCGCCGCAGATTTCAACAACCTACAAATTCTTCCCCATTTACTCCGAGGAATGAAGGTAGCAGATATTGTTGTTATTCTCGGTAGTATTGACGTAATTATGGGTTCTGTTGATAGATAATCAATAGGAAACAACCAAATTTAGTAGAGACGTTTCCTGGAACGTCTCTACATTTCTAATGTTTAAGTTGAAACTGTTGACTATGATTTTGGAATAAGGGACGAACAACTACATACCCAGCCGCAAAACCAGTAATCATAATTAATACAATGGTGATTAATAAATTCCAGCCACTCAATTCCTTTGTATTAGACATGGTAGGACGAGAAAAGCGTACCTTTTTCTCTTCTATAAATACCTTTTGTGACCCCGTAGCGTTAATATCCGTACCAGATACGGCCGCCCCCTGGTGATGGTTTTGAGAATGTGTATTTTTTATGACTGCCTTTTTCTGGGGTTTAGGCTCTTGACGTGGAGGTGCTGTGGTAACTTTCGGCTTATTTGTATATGTTACCTCATGGTTATTATTGATTGTAGCTTGAAGTTGCGTTAAAGATTTGACTTCTTTATTCAGTTGAGGTGCTACGGGAGAACTAGGTGCTGAAGCATCAACTAACCTTTGTAGTTCTAAGCAAGACTCAATCACTTTGGTAATTTCTTGACGCAGTTGTTGATTTTCTTGGGCTAGTTTTTGATTGTGATTTGTGACTACATCCAATTTGGATTGTATTGCTTGTAACTCCGCTGTCAACTCCCGATAAACGTAGAGAGGGACAGAGGGGGGGTAGTTGGTAGGTGGTTGGCTATAGTTAGGGGCTGTAGATGTTTTCATGGATATTTTAGTATTAAAATCTGGTAATTAGACTCAAGACAACAAGGAGGAGAATATAGTTATTTGCGAGATTATGCCTAAGAATAATGTAAAATTGCACAGAAGGCAAAGTTTTGCAATTAAATTAATTGAAATTAATGAAAAAAATATTTCTCAAATGGCAACATCAAACTAGAAAACTGGGATTTTTAGCGGTTATCATGGCCATGAGTATGATAGCTATCATTATGCCGTCATTCTCCTTAAAAGCACAAATGCCTAATTCTACAGAATTAAGGGGAGTATGGTTAACAAATATTGATAGTGATGTTTTATTTGCAAGAGAACGATTAAAACAGAGTTTACGAACATTACAGCAATTCAACTTTAACACCGTTTATCCCGCCGTCTGGAATTGGGGATATACATTGTATCCTAGCAAAGTAGCAGCCAAAGTCATTGGTAAAGCAGTTGACCCTACCCCCGGACTGCAAAAGCGAGATATGCTCAAAGAAATCATCACCCAGGGACATAAACAAAATTTAACAGTAATTCCCTGGTTTGAATTTGGCTTTATGGCACCTGCTGATTCACTTTTAGCTAAAAATCGTCCTGGTTGGTTGACAAATCGCAAAGATGGCACAAGAATAGTCAAAGAAGGAATACATAACCGAGTTTGGTTAAATCCCTTTCGTCCCGAAGTGCAAAAATTTATTCAAGATTTAATAGTAGAAATAGTTAAAAATTATGATCTTGATGGAATTCAATTTGATGATCATTTCGGTTTACCATCAGAACTAGGATATGATGCCTACACTACAGCATTATACCAGCAAGAACATCAGGGTAAACTTCCCCCCACAGACTTCAAAAATCCAGAATGGGTAAATTGGAGAGCGAACAAAATCACCGCATTTATGAAGCAGGTATTTACAGCAATTAAAGCCAATAAAAAAGATTGTATCGTTTCCGTGGCACCAAATCCCCAGCGTTTTTCCTATGAATATTTCCTAGCAGATTGGCAAAAATGGGAAAGAATGGGAATAATTGAAGACTTGGTTTTACAGATTTATCGTGATGATTTAAACATCTTTATCAGCGAATTAGAATATCCAGAAGTAAAACTAGCCCAAAGTCATATTCCCGTAAGTATTGGGATTTTAAGTGGGTTAAAAAATCGTTCAGTTTCCATAGAACAAATAAAAACCCAAGTTGAGAAAGTGCGCGAGAGGAAATTTGCTGGTGTTTCCTTTTTCTTCTATGAAACCCTATGGAATATCAGCCAAGAAAAACCCCAACAACGTCAACAAACATGGCGAAAAATATTCCCCACACCAGCAAATTATCCCAACTTACTAGCAAATTGGCAACCGTAGGAACTTGGTAAAGAAAATATCTCGTTAAATATCTCGTTCCCAGTCGGAGACTGGGAATGCTATTAAGAGGCTCTGCTTTATTCCTACGTACCAATACCCAAACGTCCAGCCAAAGCGGGGGTCAAGGGTAAAAGAGTAGCAATCATTAGAAACAGAGCCAAAAGACATAAAGCTGCTCTAGCATCATCTGGTTCAGTAATTTCATTGAGACTAGGACGTTCTAAATCGCGTTGTAAAAACAAAATCAGAATTGCCCAATACATAGCCAAGGGATTACCCAGGGATACGATAGCGAGTAAAACTATGGTCGCAAAAGTGGTTCTCCCTGCGGTTTTGCGCCCATAAATGGCTTGTACAATCCTCCCCCCGTCCAATTGTCCAGCGGGCATTAAATTTAACGCAGTAATGACTAATCCTAGCCAACCAATAATTACCAAAGGATGAATATTGACTACAGGGGAATGTAAAGCCGAACCGAGGACAACCCGCGCTAAACTACCGACTAAAATAGAACCTTGAAAAAACTGATTTGGTAATTGGAATAAACTGCCGGGGTGGGAAAGTAGCAACCCTACCACCAATAATAACAGGGAAGTAATGCCACCGAAAGCAGGTCCTGCCAAAGCAATATCAAACAAAGCATTCCGGTTAGGGACAAGGGACTCAAACCTAGTAATTGCCCCAAAAGAGCCAACCTGCACCGCTGGTAAAAAGAACGGCCAACTTAACCGTACTTGGTGACGACGTGCTAACAACCAATGTCCGACTTCATGAGATATGAGAATGACAAATAAGCCCAAAGCAATAGGTAAAGCTTCTGCAAAACGTTCGGGGTTACTGAGTAAATCAAAATTCTGTAATATACCTCCCACTTCTAGACTTGTAGCCATAGTTGCTATCAACAAAATCACCGCAAAGGCTTTTTGTCCTAATTGAGTCCGTTGGGGGTCAGTGCGGCTAGGGAGAACAATAATTACTGGTTTACCCTCAGTATTTTCTACCAAAAACAGTCGATATTTATCATTTAACCGTTCTTGCAAACTCTTCGTTAAGCGGTTGTGAACAGCCTCTGGTTCGCCGCGCAAATTACCTTTAAAAACTACTCCTTCTTGGTAGGGAATAGTTTCCGTAGCGAAAAATGTATCAATGCCGAAAATACCGCGAATTAAGCTTAAATCAGCTTCAGGTATGGGAGTCGGTTCTGACTGTAATTCTACCACGGCTGGGATATTTTTATCGGCTACTGATGAACTTTGAGCAGCGAGGCGCTCTGTGGCTCGTTGCTTGAGAATAGCATCTTGACCTGCTTGGCGTAACTTTCTGCCCAGGAAAATATACAATCCAGCGGAAACTATCACTGAGAACAAGATCCCGACAATGTTAACATAAATACCCAGAGCAAATAATCCAAAGAACAAAAGCCAGGGAGTCATTAAAACGACAGATTGTAACCAGGCCAAGATTCCCAGTTTACCAAAGGGTCTGGCACGATAAAAGCCCCAGCCTAAAATGCCGGACGCTATCAGCACAATGGCTGCAATTATAGGAGTTTCCGATGAAGTCAACATCTCTAAACCTTTGCTATTGAGACCGAAGCTAGTACCGCAGTGCGGAATTAAAAATTAAAAATTAAAACTTAAATAAAGCAGATTACACAAGCTTTTGTCAAATTTTTAATGTTTGGTTGACGACAGCCTTTGTGTACTAGAACAAGTCTGTTTTTTGTTTTTTATATATTTTACCATATTTTACCGTTTTTGAGGATAAAATCAATAAATAAGTTAAGTAAGTTTATTTTTGTTTATTTTTTTCTGATCAAACCGCGTTGTGGTGACACGACACACTAAAGAATTATATTATATAATTATTTGTCACACAAAATTATAATTTATGATTAATTTTTTGTTGGTAGCCAGGGCTTTAGCCCTTATTTTGTTGATGTAGCGTCTGGAGGAGAGGACTAAAGTTCTCACTACAATTTAGAGTCCAAAAACTTGACAAAATACAATCTTTATGTTATTACATTCGGCACAGGAGCAAAGTGTTAAAATTCTGATGCTGTCTGAGGGGCAATAATTTCTCCAGAACCCATTTTTAAGATTATATCCTGATCGGTAATCAGTTCTTTGAGTTCTTTAACTTGTAAATTCATTTTTTCACAAGCTTGGCGTAATTCTTGAGCAAATGTATTAATATTATCCCCATAACCACACTGATAAGCAGCGGTTTCTATGCCCTGGGTAGCATTTGCTCTGGCACAATTTACTAATTCTATATCATGTAATGGTTGTGAAGATACCATAATTGGATTTTTTGTTATTTATCTATTCTTATTTGTAGATTATATTAGTTATTAACTATTTATTTATCTCTCTCTGGTTTGAAGTTTTGAGTAATTACGTTTAAGTTACAAATTTTTATGTGGAAGCTGGTATTTTTTTAACTAACCACTCCAGGCACAGAGAACACAGAGGTGGAGGAAGAGGAGATTTTTATCTCTTAATTTATTTGTATTTGTAATTTATTTTATTGAGAATTTATCTTTAATAAAGTTACAAAAAGATACATTAACGATCGCTATTGATGCTCTATCTTAGGGTATATTATTAGATATAAATCGGTGATAATATTGGGACGGGGATATGGTGACACTAAATATTGATAATATTGATAAATTTCGGAACTTACAATTAACATTACGCGATCGCTGGAAAACTAGCGAGTTATTCGACAATAGCGAAGCGGATATTTTAATTATTCCTTCTTTGAGTATAGATCAACGGGAATTACTCAAGGTAGAAGGCTGTGAACATTATGAGGAAAGATTACTTTTCTCATTAATGCGGTTAAGAAATCCCCGGACTAGGTTAATTTATGTAACATCAATGCCACTGCATCCCAGCATTATTGATTATTATCTGCAATTACTTCCTGGTATTCCTTTTTCTCACGCTCGTCATCGTTTATTACTACTTTCGACTTATGATGCTTCTTTAAAACCCCTAAGTCAAAAAATATTAGAACGTCCCCGGTTATTGGAAAGAATTCATAAAGCTTTGCGGTTAGATAAAGCTTTTATGGTATGTTATAATTCCACATTTTGGGAATCAGAATTATCTCTAAAATTGGGTGTACCTTTATATGCTGCTGCACCGGATTTGCAAATTTGGGGAACTAAAAGCGGGAGTAGACAGATTTTTCAAGAAAGTGGTGTACCTCTTCCTGATGGTAGTGAATTAGTGAAAAATTGCGAAGATCTAGCTAATGCTGGGGCTGATTTGTGGGAACGTCAACCGACATTACAAAGAATGGTAATTAAGTTAAATGAAGGGTTTTCAGGAGAAGGAAATGCACTTTTAGATTTAAGACCAATAATGAATTTTGCACCGGGGAAAGCTGATCATCATCAAAGAGTAGCAGCAATTAGCGATCGCTTCCTAAATTTACGTTTTCAATCCTCACAAGAAACCTGGGAAAATTTTTCCCAACGTATTCCCGAATTAGGTGCAATAGTGGAAGCTTTTATAGAAGGAGAAGTCAAGGATTCTCCCAGTGTACAAGGTAGAATTACACCCACTGGAGAGGTAGAAATTCTGTCTACCCATGATCAAATATTAGGAGGACCAGACGGACAAATTTATATAGGTTGTCGCTTTCCTGCGGATGAAAATTATCGTTGTAAATTACAGGAATTAGGTTTAAAAGTTGGTAAAAAATTGGCAGAAAAAGGGGCTTTAGAAAGATTTGCAGTGGATTTTGTTACTGTTGACAAAGGTCATGGTGAATGGGATATTCAAGCCATTGAAATTAACCTGCGTAAAGGAGGAACAACTCACCCATTTATGACCTTAAAATTATTAACTAATGGTCGTTATGACTTATCCAATGGTTTATTTTATAGTCAACAGGGAAGACCTAAATATTATATTGCTACAGATAATTTACAAAAAGACAGTTATCGAGGATTATTACCGAATGACTTAATGGATATTATCGCCCATTATAGACTACATTTTGATAGTGGCACAGAGACAGGTACGGTATTTCACCTCATGGGTTGTCTTTCTCAATTTGGTAAATTAGGATTAACAAGTATTGGTGATTCTCCCCAAGAAGCGGAAGATATTTATAACAAAGTTATCAAAGTTCTTGATCAAGAAACTAGCGATGATAATAATCATGCTATATTCGCTGATGACAATTTTGCCATGAACGGGGATGGATATAATTACTAACTGAAATACTAACTCAAATCTAAAATTATGACTTGAGAAAATTTTCAAATAGAAGTATCTGATACCAACTTTATGTTAGACTGCACAGAATAATCATTATCCGTATTTATCTGCGTTTATCTGCGGTCAATTATTCTATAAATATATTCTATGCAGTTTAATTTTAATTTGCTATCAAGTGAATATCGTGTGTTCAGTTACAGTTATTATCGGGCAAATTGAGCAATAATAGAGATTAATAAAAGAAAGTCAGAATTAATCAGATCAAGACTTTCAATATTACTACCTATTACCTATTACCTATTCCCTATTTCCTGCTATATGAATTATTTCGTAATAAGTAATAGCCCTTTATACAAATAAAATATTATGCTTTATGCTGCTGTTGTATGAAACCTCGAATTATTGTTTGTGGCTTAGGACGTACTGGATATAAGATTTTGCGATTACTCAGACAACAGGGCGCTATAGTTGTCGGTATTCACCACCAACCCGTTTCTGGAGAAACCGCTGCTAATGTAATTGTTGGTGAGTTACAAGCAGCTTCTACCCTGCAAGCAGCGGGAATTAAAGAAGCACATACTCTAGTAATTGCGACTACCGAGGATGCGCTAAATTTGTCAATTATGATGCAAGCACGAGTTCTAAACCCGCAAATTCGGATTATTAATCGTTTTTATAATACAAATTTAGGTGAGCGTTTGGATCAAACCTTGTCAAACCATTTAAGTATGAGTGTTGTTGGTTTAGCAGCACCAGTATTTACTTTTGCAGCTTTGGGAAATAAAGCTATTGGACAAATTAAATTACTCCAGCAAACTTGGCCAATTCAGGAGGAATATATTCACGAAAATCATCCTTGGAAAGGTAAAAAACTGAGTGATTTATGGGAAGATCCTACGCGGATGCTAATTTATTATGTACCTGTGCAGGGAAAAATGAATTTAGTTTCTGCGGTTTTATCAGAACAACAATTAAGAGTAGGCGATCGCTTAATTATCGGCACACAACCGCGCATTCGTCAACCGCGTAAATCACTAATCAGAAAACTGGTCAAAATATTTGCCAATATCAGGGAATTTCAGAAGCACGCCCAATCTGTTACTGGTATGGCCATTGCACTACTAGTAATTATTCTACTATCTACATTTACTTATATTTCCACTAAACATAGTATCTCCTTTATAGATGCCCTATATTTTGCTGTGGGCATGATTACGGGAGCCGGTGGCAATGATAAAGTAGTAGAAAATGCACCGGATAGTATTAAATTATTTACCGTTGTGATTATGCTCATTGGGGCAGCGGTGATTGGGATTTGGTATGCTATGCTAACAGATTTTATTCTGGGTAGTCGTTTAAAGCAATTTTTAGATGCGGCCAGAATTCCTGAACGTCATCATTATATTGTTTGTGGTTTAAGTGGTATTGGTATTAAAATTGTTCAACAACTCCATCTGAGTGGCCATGAAGTAGTAGTAATTGAAACAGACGCTAATAACAGATTTGTAACTACTGCAAGAGACATGAGTATTCCTGTCATCCTGGCTGATGCTAGTTTCCGTGCTACTTTACAAAGGAGTAACATAGATACTGCTACCTCAGTCTTAGCCGTTACTAGTGATGATGCCACGAATTTGGAAATTGCTCTCAAAGCTAAGGCTTTAGCGCCAAATATTCCTGTAATTGTCAACTATGCTGATCCTGATTTCGCGGGTATAGCGCAACAGGTATTTGACTTTGAAGCTGTACTCAGTCCCGCTGAATTAGCCGCTCCTGCTTTTGCTGCTGCGGCTATTGGTGGTAGGATTATTGGTAATGGCATGATCGCCGATAGTTTATGGGTAGCTTTTGCGACTGTGATTACACCTATACACCCTTTTTGTGATGAGTGGGTAAAGGATGTGGCTAAGTCTGCGGATTTTGTGCCTTTGTATGTGGAAATCAATCACGAAACTGTCCAAGGCTGGGATTTATTGGAAACTATTTTGGCCCCTGGTGATGTTCTGTATTTAACTATGCCCGCTACTAGGTTAAATCAATTATGGCGAGAAGAGGGACGGGGAATTGGGGTTTAGGATATTTTTTATGGCGAGATAGTTCTTCCTTATCAGGATTTAGTATAGCAAATTCCCAGCCGCAAGTCAATACTCTTAACTCATAAAATGCGAAAAATATTGAAAATTATTTGAACTTACAGTATATATGATTTGAGTAAAGTAGAGATAGGCGGGCAGGACTTGTACTGAGCAGTTCGACAAGCTCACTGTAACACTTGTCGTTCGCGTAGCGTGGCGTTAGCCATAGTATGCCCACCCCACAAGAGTTTTATTATTAATAGGGATAAGAATTTGTAAAGATGGTATTTTCGGTGATTTTATGGCGAGATAGTTCTTCCTTATCAGGATTGACTATAGCAAATTCCCAGCCGCAAGTCAATACTCTTAACTCATAAAATGCGAAAAAAATTGAAAATTATTTGAACTTACAGTATATATGATCTGGGTAAGGTAGAGATAGGCGGGCAGGATGCCCACCCCACAAGAGTTTTATTATTAATAGGGGTAAGAATTTGTGAAGATGGTATTTTCGGTGATTTTATGGCGAGATAGTTCTTCCTTATCAGGATTGACTATAGCAAATTCCCAGCCGCCAGTCAATACCCTTAACTCATAAAATGCGAAAAAAATTGAAAATTATTTGAAATTACGGTATATATGATCTGGGTAAGGTAGAGATAGGCGGGCAGGATGCCCACCCCACAAGAGTTTTATTAATAGGGATAAGAATTTGTAAAGATGGTATTTTCGGTGATTTTATGGCGAGATAGTTCTTCCTTATCAGGATTGACTATAGCAAATTCCCAGCCGCCAGTCAATACCCTTAACTCATAAAATGCAAAAAATAT